>DAHXPE010000382.1 GCA_027364495.1 Candidatus Heimdallarchaeota archaeon
TAGAATTACCTCCAGAACCTATTAAACCCACAATTACTCCAGAAATGAAGGCTGTTGTTGAAGAAGCAGAAAACAAATTAACCCAAGTAAAAGTGGAAGAAATAAAGGCAAATTATAAAGAACTTTTTTTATACTCATAATTTTTTTTTAAACAATTAACTATTTTTGAAATTATCCTCTAAAATTATCTCATCTTAAGTAAGTGATAATATGGAATTATTAAAAACACCTTTGCACTCTTGGCATAAAACAAGGGCTAATATGGTTTCTTTTGCTGGCTTTGAAATGCCAGTTGTATACAATTCACCAAGTAGTATTTCAATTGAACATAATACTGTAAGAACATATGCTGGTATTTTTGATGTTAGTCATATGGGTAGAATGGTTGTAAGTGGGAAAGATGCCCTAAAATTCATAAATATCCTAGTTCCTAGAAATTTAGCATCATTACAAGTTGGAAAAGTTGCCTATACCTATCTTTTAAACGAATTAGCTGGATTTAGAGATGATATAACTGTTGGAAGAACTACTGAAAATGAATATTTAGTAACATGGAATGCAGGCAATCTTTGGAAGATATGGCATTGGATTTCTGACCTTGTTTCAGTCATGAAAACTGCTTCCAAGGCTGATCTCCAAATCACTAATATCAGCGGGAAAACAGCAATGATTGCTTTTCAAGGACCTAAAGCTCCGGAATTATTACAAAAGCTCTTTGGCACTTATCCAGGATCATGGAAAATAGCGACCGCTACTTATAAAGATATTAAGTTACATATTTTTGGTTCAGGATACACAGGAGAAGCTGGAGGGGAAATAATTATTTATAATACATCAGTTGATAACCCAGAGCCTGCTTTAAAAATATGGAACGCTATTCTTCAAGAAAAAGGTGTTGTACCCTGTGGTCTAGGCGCACGTGATACATTGCGAACAGAAGCAGGTATGCCTTTGTATGGTAATGAATTAAATGAAAAATTTAATCCTGTAGAAGTTGGTCTATCATTTTCTCCTTTAGTTGATTTTAATAAAACTTTTTTTATAGGTAAAACAGCATTGGTAATGGCTAAAGAGCGTGAGAGAGAATCCTTAAAACGAGTAGGAATTCTTGCTATGAAAAAAGGACCAGCACCAAGACATGGAATGAAATTATTCAAAGAAAATAAAGAAATAGGAATCGTTACTTCTGGTTCATTTAGTCCCCTTTTAAAAATTGGGATTGGTATGGCATTTGTTCCATATGAAACTCAATTCGGTGATGAATTCGTTGCTATGGATTCAGAAGGAAAAAAGAATATTGCAGTTAAAACAGTACCTTTTCCCTTATACAACCCGGATGAATATGGAAGCAAAAGAAAAGAATAAAATTTTATATTATTCCCAGGATCCACTTTCTATCCATTCATCAATAATTGATTTGAGCTGGGTCCATTGATTTTTAGAGCTAATGGTGAAATCTTTTGATCTGTTCCAGCGGTAACCATCTTCTCCTTGTTTGAATCTTCGCCATCGTTGAATTATCACCTTCTTTGTCACCTTATCTTCTGAGACTGATTTTTTTGTCGAAGTGGATTTTTCTATTTCTTCTCCTTTATCAGCTTCTTTTTCTTTGCTATTTACTAATAACAAAGCCGTCCACCAAACACCTCTTTTAGAAAGTGTTTTACCGGTAATTAAATCATAATATTGATTATTAAAAGGAAATTCTTCTTCTTCATTAGACTCTTTAGCTTTCTTTGGCATAATTCAAAACCAGAAATTAAATTTTTTATAAAAGCATCCTTAAATAAATAAAAAAAACTGTTTTTAAAAGAATTACAATTCAAATTTTAAAAATATTTAAAATTATTTGTTAAAAATTCGAAATCATTTATCATTACACGAATATAATTAAACTTTCAATTATAATTAAGTACAAATATAAAAAAGCAATTTTTCTACAATTTAAATTTATGAAAATAAACTTAAGATGATTTATCGATTATGAGTGAAGAATACATTAAACCAGGTCGTGTTTTAATTGCTGCTCAAATTATATTAGTGCCCATCTATTTTTTCTTACTAGCAAATGTTTTGACATTAAATATACCTTTTATCCCTCATACTTTAGCATCTTTATTTGTTAGGATTATTTCCCCTATTACTTTAGCTTTACCAATTGTCCTTTTTTCATATTTCCAAAGGTATGAAATTTCTGAAGCTTATGAAAATATGGGCAAAACCGTCTGGGCTTTACCGAATAGTATTAAAGCCTTTTATGGTTTTAATTTTATTATTGTTATTTTATTTGGTTTACCATTTATTGCACCACTTATTTCTTTAACTGGGGGGTATTTTCTTGGCTTAGTTATTTTCAAAAAGAAAGAAGACGTTGTGCAAATATCGAGACCTTTAATCCGAGCTTCCACAGTTCTTTACTTACCTTTTGGTTTATTTATTGGTTTTATATTTTACTTTCAAATTTCTTCCTTTTTCTCCCAATTAGCCCAATTATGGGCTAATAACACTAATTTTCTTTATCTTTCTAGTCTTAACCTTGCTAATGGTGCGTTAATTAGTGGGCTGTTACTTACCTTTTTCGATTATATGGATAAAAATAGCCTGACATTCGAAAAACCAAAATTCCTTAACACTATTGTTGGAGTAGTCGTGTTTATAGCCCTTGAATTATTGTTAATTTACCTTTATTACTTTACTTCTGAAGGATTTAATCTGACAAATCAACTTATTTTTTCTGCTGTAAATATCATTGGATTTTTATTGAGTATTATACTTATAGCATTTAGATGGCTTATACGATCCGAATATGAACAAGAAGGTACAGGATTAATTGGTTGGATAACGATTGTTGTTTTTCAATTAATAAATTTGATTAGCCAGAGTAACTTCAAATTCATTTCTCAAACTACCGCAATATTATTAACTTCAATAATTTTTATTGTATTGTTCATATCTTCCTACATTAAAGCTACAAAGTATACATAATTAAATGAATAATAAAGGATTTCTAGAATGGAACAACAAAAATTATATTTGCCTTCATCACAAATAAAAGGTGTATTTGATAAAAGAATAAAACATAAAATAGCTATGGAAGAGTGGTTTCAAGATGAAATTGAGTACCAGCAACAACAATATTCCGAAAAACTAAATATACGAATCATATTTATTGAAGCATTATTTCAAAGGCCAAATTATTCTGTATCTGCTTTTTGGTATGAATTTACTGAAAACCATGTTTGGGTATTTGTCTCTTATCCAATAATAAAAAAACTGGATCAGAATTTATTTTCGCTATTTACTAAAATAATTGTTGACACAATTTATATTTATTCAAAAGAAAAAAAAGAAAATGGGAAAAAAACACTTTTAGAGTGTGAAAGAGAAGCATTCAAATTATATATTGAAGATATGAATAGAATTAGATCAACTAAAGCTCTTGCAAATGCTGAACGACTCAAACAGGTTGTATTTCTTTTAATAAATCAATATTATCGAGAAAAAATACCTACCCTAAATTCAAAAAATATTGTTCCAACCGATGATAGTGCTCTTTATGAAATCATTAATACTAGTTTTAGCAGATTAAAGAACAATTTATATGATTATCAAAAAAGACAATCAATTGGCTCAATAAAATTACGAATGATTCCATATATCTTTCAAGATATAGCACATGATGATCAATCAGATCTTACTAATCCATTAAAATTAAAAATAGCTCAATCAATAATAACAAAAAATCAACAAGACAAGAACCTTTTTGCCATAATTATATTCACGTCACAATTCATTGAATTGTTGAACATAAACTCCAAACTTCTTGATTATATAATTGCTTATGAAATAATTTCAATAGAAAATGCATTAAAGTTCAATAGAGGAATTATGGAGCAAGAGATCTTATCCATAGTATCTAAGGATCAAAATGCTTCTGAAAGATCTTTATACTCATTTTTCTCAAGAGAAGAAATTCAACAAGCAAAATTAGAACTGGAAAAAGATTTTGAAGTATTACTTTTTGAGAAAAAAGTTAATGTTTTAAGAATTATAGATTAAAATTTATGAGAATAAAATTTTAGCTATTTCAGCTCTAATAGATTCTGTTCTACGTTCAATAATAGCTTCGAATGTATTATCAACCCATAAATCGGATTTTTTTATTATTGCTCCACCTAGTTTCGTTTTCAATTCAGCTGGTTCAACAGAAATAGCCGTTTGGTTTCCACATTTAGAAGTAATTTTTTGAGCTAAATCAGACACTTTTACTTTAGAGGAATCAGCTTTTGTAACATTTACTGTTAAATTGCCACCCCCTAATGATACACCAGCATAAACAATTAAATTTGCAAGAATGCTTGGATAATCTGGTGATTGTAGTAATGAAGCAATCGTTTTCTTGCCTTCTTCGAAAACAGCATTAATACCAGCTTCTTTTTCAGCTAAAAATGTCATTTTTGCTTGTAAACGAGATTTACCTAATTCACGTTTAGCCTGACTCTCAGCACTTGCTCTTGTTGTATCCTCAATATGCTGTTGGATTTTAGTTACTTCTTTATCTGTGGCTTCCTGGATAATCTTTAATTTTTCATCTGTTTCAGCTTTAATTTTTTCGAGTTCTAGATCAGCCTGATTGTAAATTTCAACTTTAATCTTGTCAATTTGAGTACTCATGTGAGATACTTACCTCTTGAAAATGAAAATAATACAAAAAATATTTATTATCATAAAAAAAATTATAAATTCTGTATTACATCGATTATTTATTCTTGTTTTGAAAATTTATAATATCTTTAAAATTCTTAGTAATCACTATGAGTAAAGGAATCTTTAAAATTAATTGAACAAAATAAATGTCTATACTATAATGGATGTATGCAATGACCGTCCTTATGTCTAAACCTGCTTATCTTAAGTTTTTAAAGTTCGTAGTTGAACACGCTCATCCTTTCAGATCACGACATACCTGGCAAGAAGTTATTGGCTTCATTTTTGGACGTTTTAATAATGATCCGAATAGTTCTGGTCCTGAAGTTTATATCACTGATGTTTTACCAATGGATTCAGGATCATCAGTTTACGTTAAAGTAGGTGATTATTCAACTATTTATCCAACACTCATGGAAAAAATGGAGAACAATGAATTTGTTGTTGGATGGATTCATTCTCATCCTGGACTCGGTATTTTCTTATCCGGCACTGATGTAAATACACAGGCAATTTATCAACAGATGGATGGCAGAAGTATTGCAATTGTGGTTGATCATACTAGAATTAATCATTCAGATCCCGGATTGAAATGCTTCCGAATTTCAGAGGATAAATATAGTTACAATACTATTCCTATCGAGGTTGAAGATGTTTCTAATTTTTCCGTTGAATATCAATCATTAGCTAATTTATTAGAGACTGAATTAAAAATTATCAAACCGCAATTCTCTGATTTCAGTGTTGCTAAAATTGGTAATATTGAATTAGATGTTTTAGCTCCAAAATCTTGGAAAAAACAAGAAGAGTTCCAAATTATAGTTAATTATAAAACTGAAGAAATTGGTTTTGTTAAGTTGAAATATGAATCTGAAATCACTGGAGGATTCTTAAATAGTATGAAATCAGTCCGAATGATGCATAAGGTCTACAATTCCGGTATTGTAGCAATTTTTCTCATCAAAAGTTCACCGGATGTTCCTAAACTAGTTTTTAACATGAGGGATATTCAAATTATCAATAACCAGAATGAAAAAATTTCCCCAGATCCGGTTATGATAGAAATTACGATGACTTAGAATAAAGTTGGATTTTTTTTAAAATAAATTTTATTTATTTTTAGCTTCTTGTATTTTTCGGAGTTTTCTGTTACCATACCAACCAATTGTTAGTTGAATAACTATGGCAGCATTTAATACCCACCAAGTCCAAACAATAAAAGTCGGTGGGGAGTATGGGGGAAGAATAGAGTTCAGCGAATAGTTAAATGGCGAATTCAAACTAAAAAGAGCACTTGAATTCTGCAGAGTGGAATATTGTATTTGGTACTGAATTTGAAAAACATTATCTGTCAATGTAAAGGGTAGTCCAGATTCAAATGTTATCGTATAAGTACTATTCGGAGCTACTATGGTTGCTCCAGGATTGGTTGAAGGAGTAATAAAATAAAAGACAAGCTTGTTCGCTGGAGTAGATTGAGTAGTGGAATTGAATATGTAAACATTAAAAGCTTGTAATTCAAATGTTGTGGTATCATTTTCATTAGCAAAACTAGCTACAAACTTTGCAATAGTATTATTTTGGGCGTTAGTTAACTTAGCATTAAGGGAATTATTAACTGCTGTATAATATGACGTTCCATTTTGAAGTAACTGTAAATCGAGCCCAACCATCCTTACATTATTTAATGGAAGGTTATCTTGAGCAACGGCACCTTGTAGACCGCTTTGAAATTGTAATGATGAAAATAGTAATAAGGACAAAATTAGGAAAAGTACTGATTTTTTTTGCACGAAAGACACCTAAAATCTATATTTCAGATTAGTAACCTATAATCTAGGTTTTTAGTTTTAAATTACTTTAATAATAACTTGATTTTTAATCTATATGCACAAACTCTATTGCAAATTTGTTTTATTAGCTTTATTTGTAGATTTAAATTAGAAATTAAATATTTTTTATAGAAATTTTTTCTCCTATTCAACTAATTGAATATCGATTTCCTTTGTTTTCATTAGATGAATGATAACTCCACTATAAACGAGTGCTCTAAAAACTGGTCTCATAATATGTTTTGATGGATTAACTTCCATTGGTCTTCTATTAGTTTCAAATACATTTAAAATTGTCAAATCAAGCTCTTGTGCTTTAGCAATCGTTTCCTCTACTTGATACCAATTAGGAAGAAATACCATTATTGAAGAACCATTTTTTATTGCTTTTTTTACAGTCTCTAGCAAATTATAGGGAGTGGGCATATCAATAAAACACGCATCAAAAAAGTCAACTTCAGGAAGGACTTCAGTTGTTGTTATATCACCAACACGAAAAGAAACCTTTTCAGCTAAATTTACTTTCTCAAGATTTTCGTTAGCTATAGCTGAATGTTCACTTCGCAGATCAACTGTTACTACACTTCCAGATGTAGTATTTCGAGTGCAATAAAAAGCTAAAAAATACGTCATACTACCAGATCCGGTACCAATTTCTAAAACTGTATCACCAGGACCAACACCAGCACCACTGATCATAGCAATAGCATCAGCATCATAAATGATATTTGTACCATGCTTCATAGCACGTGTGTATTGTTCATGTCTTGGTTGCATAAGTAGTAAACGATCATTTAGAATTGAAATGATACTACCATATTCTTTACCAATAATATCATCAAAATTAATAAAACCTTTATGCGTGTGTAAAGATTTTCCTGAACTAATTTGCCTTAACCATTCTTTTCCAGTGCTATCTCTAAAAACGACAAAATCATTTTCCTTTATAATATTCATAAAACAACCAATTCAAAAAAAAAAAAATTTTTATACTCTAAAATAAGAAGAAACCTAGATCAACCAATTATCGGCTAATTCAGGGCTCCAAATTAAAAATAAATGGAATTTTTTTTAATCTTATTAGTGGAATATATTGGATATAACCTAAATTGGATTCAGTTTCATCGAAACCAGAAGTGAAACTTAATTTAGTTTTAGCATCAGCTCGGATGTCATATCTAAGAAAATTACCATCAGGTTCAGAATCAATTAGAGTAAATAATAAAATAGGTAAACCAGCATAATTGTAATAACCTGAAAAGCTAATTAATGATGCTAAGACAAATTTAGATTCTTTTTTGAAAACATAAATAGTACCATGTTGATTTAGAGAGGAGGAAATAATCCAGCGTGCTAAGTCATCAGAGGACTGAACTTCAAAAGGGACAGCGGAATTAATATCCATTTGTGTATTACCTAACCAAAGTTTAATTTATTTCTGCTGCCTTTTAACAAAATTAGGTGTGAACTTAAAGCCATATACAATGACACTATCTGCTGAATCCGCACCATACTTCCTAAATGCAGCTTTAACATGTTGGCCTATTTTTATCTGATCCATATCAACACCAACAATTTCAGACACAACTCTCGGTCCCTCTTCGAGTTCTATTATACCGACTGCATAAGGATGGTTAACTTCATGACGTTCAGGTGGGACGTGAGTTACGGTAAATGATACAATTTTCCCATAACCTGATAAAACCACTTCTTCTGTTGCTGGTTTTTTGGTTACTGGACAATAGGTTCTTGGAGGAAAATAAATAATATCTTCTCCAGGTACTTTTGTCCCTATCATTCTATATCTTGATGCGATTGATCGCCATGATGATGGAATTGATCTTGTCGACATATTTAAAACCTCATTTTGAAAATATATTAACTGAAGCTGAACTACCGCTTCCGCCAAGACAGTTAGCTAATCCATTTTTGGCATCTTTTACCTGTCTTTCTTTTTGGGTTTCACCACGTAATTGCCAAAAGATTTCAGCAGCTTGTGCTACTCCAGTTGCACCAATTGGATGTCCCATAGCTTTCAAACCACCACTTGGGCTTGTTACTAAACCTTCAGTTTTTAAACTTGTTTTTTCTTGTAAAGATGCTATACCAGCTGTACCTGGTTTAAAAAATCCTAAATCCTCTAAACAAATAAGTTCTGTTATAGTATAGTTATCATACATTTCTGCTAATTGAATATCACTTGGTTTAAGGCCAGCCATTGCAAATGCCCTTTTACCAGCTTCTTTTGTAGCACTAAATGATGTTAAATCAGCTCTATCATGCAGGGCAATTGTGTCCGTAGCCATACCAATACCACTAACCCAGATAGGAGTATCAGTGAAATTTTTTACTAAATCTGCTTTTGTCAATATTACAGCAGCAGCTCCATCGCTAGCAGGGGAGCAATCTAATAAAGTAAGAGGTTCAGAAACCATACTTGAACTAATAATTTGATCTATTGTAAATGCTCTCCTAAAATGAGCATTTTTATTAAATACTGCGTGATTATGGTTTTTTGCTGATACAGAAGCAAGCCATTTTCGATTATTTTCATTTGGATATTTTTCAAAATAGGCTTGTGCCATCATTGCAAAAGCACCTGTTTCTGTTAGTCCACTCAATGCTTCCCATTCAGCATCGAGAGACGATGATTGAAGACTGACTATTGCACTTGAACGTACCTGATCAGTCATCTTTTCAACCCCAACAACCACAACAGTATCCATTAATCCACTTAAAATAGACATATATGCTTGAGCTATTGCAAATCCTCCAGAAGCTCCACTTGCTTCTATTTTGAAGGCTGGTTTACCACCTAATCCAGAGTGATCCGCGATTAATGCTCCAAGATTTGCTTGTCCATTTAATAAATCAGAACCCGCATTTGAAACGAATATACCATGAATTGCATCAGATGATATACCTTTTTCAACGCTGTTTATAGCTTCAATAACTGCTTGTGAGCCTAGACTCCTCAAGCTTTGATCCCAGTGTTCACCAAACTTAGTTTGTGAAGCAGAGATAATTGCAACTTTACCATTCATAAAATTAAATCATCCATTTGCTTTATAATGAAAAAAAAATATATTTAGCTTTTCTGCTTATTCAGCCACGTCTTTAATTTTACCACGGAATTTAGCATATTCAGCATAGGTAATATTTAGTTTATAATTTATATAATCCTCAGTCAAAGGTGCTTTGTAACGGACTTCATTTATTTTGT
>DAHXPE010000310.1 GCA_027364495.1 Candidatus Heimdallarchaeota archaeon
CACTGCCTTTACTCTTTATACAGGACAAAACAGCACTCAATGGCAAAATCCCTATGATTCTGAACCAGCATCGGTATCTTTAACTGCTGGACCAGGAAGAACTTATAAATGGATAACTTCTTGTAGAAACCCACCTGCACAAGCATGCAATACAGTCACCTGGGGTATAGCAAGAAATCCACTTGTTGACGGTAATGGCAACCCAACTGGGATTATGGCAGGTAATTACCCTATTATTATTAAAGATACAGTCAGTGGTGTTGAACAACAATTCAACTTATACATTCAACCATACATTACAACTGTTCATGTAGCTTCTTTATCTGGCAATTATTATAAAAACCAGAAAACTTTGACCTTTTCTGTTAGCGTTGAAGATCAAAATAATCATCCTGTCAGATTTGTCCAAGTAACAGCTAGTTATACTGTTCCAAATGGTAATAATGGAAAAACCAAGACTACAACAGAAATATTATATACTAGTTGGAATGGTGTTGCTACTTTCATTGATTTTAACCCAGTTAAAGGTGAACATACATTCCAAGTAACAGATATTTCATCATTTACCTTTGGAATTAGTGGTAGCTGGAGTAGGTTATTCTCACCGACAGTTATTATTTATGATTCAAGTGCGAATACGCCTAATCCACCAATAATAAGTGTAACGGTTTAACAACAACTCACTTCTCTTTTAGACTTCCTTTTTCTTTTTTTTACTATTTCTTTGAAAAATACTTTTAAAAATATTTAATCTTTTTTTCACTTATGGAAGAATTCAACTTAGTAAGAAAACAATGTACTCAGCATCTTTTAGGTTATCGAATGACAAATGAGCTAAAAGGTATTTATAAAGAATTATTTGATTCTATTCAAGATGGGGAAGAAATTGATCGATATGGATCTGGAGCTTTAATAGAAGACTTTGAAAAACACATTGCTTCAGTTCTGGGAAAAGAAAAAGCTGTTTTCCTTCCTTCTGGGACTATGGCCCAACAAATAGCTTTACGAATTTGGTGTGAATCCAAAAACAACTTTAA
Source organism: Candidatus Heimdallarchaeota archaeon (assembly GCA_027364495.1). Next base: position 1,038 of record DAHXPE010000310.1, read on the forward strand.
AGTTGCTTTTCATCCAACATGTCATTTAGAAACATCTGAACATTCTGGGTACCAATTTTTACACGATATAAAACGCATTCAATTTGGTGGTCCAGAATTTGTTCATGATAGAATGTTAATCAGAGATGATTTCGAGAATTTGGCTGTTTTACCCGCTGTCATCCTTCTTGAATTACCTTATCGTCCCCTTGGTGGTGAATTACCAACTTGGGAAACCTTATTGGAAATAAAGGATTGGGCGACCAAAAATAACGTTTCCATGCATTTAGATGGCGCACGTTTATGGGAGACTAAACCTTTCTACAACAAGGAATATTCTGAAATCTGCTCACTATTCGATTCTGTTTATGTATCATTCTATAAAGGTCTAGGCGGTCTGACTGGTTCTATACTGGCCGGTTCAACGTCATTTATTGCTTCCGCTAAGGTCTGGCAAAGGCGATATGGTGGCAATTTTTTTTCTCTCTCCCCCTATGTTTTATCTGCTCGTTTGTCCTTTAAAAAGAATATTGAAAAAATGTCTTTATTTGTCTCAAAAGCGCAAGAAATTGCTAAAATATTTTCTAAACATCCAAAATTACGTGTTCATCCTAACCCACCACCTACTAATATGTTTAATTTGTATATTGAAGCAGATTTGACAGTTTTAAATCAAAGAATTATTGAAATAATGAAAAAATATAAAGCAAGTATTCTACCGTACTTTTTTGAACGAAATACAAATATACCAGGTTTCGTAAAAACAGAAATACATATCCTTGATAATGCATTACATTTCGATCTTACTCTTCTCGAGGAAATAATTCAAGATTTATTTGATTAGTTATTCTGGGAAATAGCTATCTACGAGATATTTAATACAGATAAAATAATTTTTTATTAATTCACTGACATTACAACAAACTATAAATTCTTTATCTAATTCATATGCTCTTTCAAATAAATTATCAGCAATTTCGTTTATTTTTTCAGCTCTGAAATAAATGGGTATTGTCGATCCTAGTTCAAACAAATAAAGTGCATAAACATAACTTAAAAAGGCATAAAATTCTAATAGTAAAGAATTTCCTTCATCTTTATCCTTAGCATTTCTAACAAGCTGACCTTTAGCTCTTTTATTGGTAAATTTAATCAAGATATTAATAAATTTCTTAAATTCAAAAAACTGAAGCCTCTTAAATTTTAATCGTTCTTCAAGTGATGCTGGCATAACCCAAATTTTTTTCATATCTTCTTGAAAACTGATGATATTATCGAAGAACATTTGTTGAATAATTTCCTCTAATTTATCACCTAACTTAATAGCTAAATGAGGATAAAAAGATGAAAGACCTATTTCAATTCCATTAACAATATCTTTTTTTGAAACGAGATGTACTTCTGAGTCTTGTAGTTGTTCGAGTAATATTCTAATAAGTAATATGTCATCTTCGCACTTAGCCTTAGAGACAGATCGCTGAAAGTAGGAGTTGCTCATGGAACTCTATAGAAAAAACAGTTTATAAGAACCTAAAAAAAAAACTTTAATCTTAATAGGAAAAAATTACTCTCGATTGGAAAATAAAAAGAGTTATAAAGCATTTTTTGACAAATAACTTAATTTAATCTTCTTCCTCCTCGTTAATTTCGAACTCTTCGTCAAATTCATCATCGGGCATGTTATTTAACTCAACTAATTCATTGATTACATCATCCACCTTTATATCAAGCCCAAAACGGTTAATCAATTTTTGAACGTTTTCATAATAGTGATTTTTAACTTCATCCTCTATTTCAGCAAAAAAACATTCCGCAATTCCTGATTCAAAGGCATCTTTTAGGAGTAATTCTTCTTCAGTATCTAATTCCATATTAATTTTCATTTTATTCACTAAATTGCTTTTATTTAATTGTTTTTTTTATATTTAAAAGGAAACTAGAAGAATGATTTATTTGTGTACTTAATTTTAAAGAAAACCATTCTCTTTTAATATTAATTCAGTTATATGTGTAAATGCTTTTTCAACATTTTCTCCAGTTTTAGCGCTGGTATCCAAATAAAAGCTTATTTTATTTTCTGTCATAAATTTTCTGGCAAATTCAGATTCTTCTATTAATTCTGTTAAGTCTTTCTTAGCCTTAATTAAAATCATAGGAATTCTTTGCTTTAAGAGATTCTGTAAATCTTTAACAAAATTTTCTAAATAATTCAGACTCTCTTCGATGTCAGGTGAAAAGACAAAGATTATTCCATTTGTACCTGGTAGGTAAGCAGGTAAAAAGGTTTTATATTTCTCTTCACCAGCAAGATCCCAAATTAATAATTCTGGTACATGACATGTTCATTGATTTATCAAGAACCATTACGAATAAAATGGAAGCATTTAAACTAAAGAACGAAGATGACACTTTTACTACATTTGAAGTTGAAATAA
>DAHXPE010000402.1 GCA_027364495.1 Candidatus Heimdallarchaeota archaeon
TTCCCCAAGATCTGGTTTAGAAAGATCAATTGCTACAAAGGAATTACCATAATAACCAACAAATTCCTCAAGTTTCATACTCCAAGCTTTAGGATTAAATGTCCGTTTCAAAAGATACTCTTGATAATCCTACTAAAACAATTTTATTTATTGATGAGAATACTCGAACCATTGTTTTTAGAATGGGGAATGAAGTTAACGCTTTTGACAAACGAATTATTTCCAGGCGTTTCCAGTCTATTTCCAAATCTGGAATTAACATAGGTGGCGTCCAGCTTGGTATTGGCTATAACATTATTGAACACATGGGTGAATTGAACATTACTACTTTAATGAAGGATCCTGAAAAAGGTATTGCTTCTTTAAGCGAAACTGATGCTCCTACTTCGACTGTATATACTTCAAGACCAATTTCCGCAGAAAAAGTGTTTGATGCCAGTGATGAGTTAACTGGCCATAATCGAGAAGCTCTTGAATTAGGTATTAAAATACTGAAACATATAGAAAACAACCGTATGGTTATTGTTGACACTGATAAATCTATTAAAGCTTACTCTAAATTCTTATAATCAATCATTTGTATAAACAGCAATTTTTCTTTTACAATTTTCTTTTTAATCAAATTCAATATTTTTAAATTCTACTTAAAGAAGTTAAGTATTGAATTCATTTTAATAAAATCAAACCGTTTAGAGTAATTATTCTTGACAAGATACCTTTTTTATTTCCACTATTGGCAACTGCCGGATGAACCAATCGAAGCTGTTATCGATTTTGATCCATCTGATAAAGCGAGTAAAGTTGTTGAAGAGATAAATGAAGAAATTTCGTTTCATACAGGTATTGAACCTGAGACAAACACATTCATGTTTGTCGAACTATTTGGATTACGTCCATTTAATCCTAAAGCTTGGAGTATGAAACTTGAGGAATTTGTTGGTTATTATGGTAATTCCTTTGTAGCAATTGATCTTTCTAAACCAGATCTTGGGGAAACTGAGTTTTTCCGTCCTAAACAGATTGCCGGTGGTCAAAGGAATAAATTTGTTTCCATTGGTATAGAAAATGATGATTGGGCCTTAAGAGCTCAATTTGAGATTCGTTTGGTTAGTTCGCTTATTCGATGGTTTCAATTTTTTCGAAAAACCAAGTGGTTGACCACTATACCTATTGATGGACAAAAAAATGATTATCGTATTTGGCAGGTTAAAACAGAAATTCCTGAATCAAGTTATGATGCTTTTTGGGTTATTATTCTTCCTTACGCATATCCTCATGAACCACCGAAACTTTTTATCAGTAAAAAAGATCTTTACATACCTTCTAATGTCGATCTTACGCATATTTGGAAAGACGTTGATGGCTCTGAATTTTATTTTATTTCAGACGTTAATTTAGACAGTACAAGATGGGAAGAAACAGATTTCTTAGTTGATTTCTTATTAACTGGAGTTTGGAATTTTCTAATTCGCAGCTTAAACATTACCTTTGAAGATCTACTCTTTTATAAGGCAAATGTTGGCAATCCTTATATTATTAAAGAGGCTCCTCCTCAGCAATCCTTTAAGCCTTTAAAAGGCGTTCTTTCAGAAATTGCCGATTCTGACGCCTATGAGGATGACATTGACTATAAAGTTGAAATTGCTGAAATTCAAGAGGAAATCAATTATAATGAAGAACCCGGTACTAAAAAGAAAAAATCTTCCAAGAAAGTTCAGACTGATGATCTTGATGAATCCGAAGATGATAATGAATTTGAGGATGATAACACTGAATCTAGAAAAAGAGGTAAATTCAATCGTAACGATAATGATGATGAATCCCTTGATGATGATTTTCAGGAAGAAGAAGAAGGATTCGATAATTCTTTAGTTGATGATGAATCATCGTTTTTTGAAGAAAGAGGCGAGGATGAGGAAGAAGAAGAAGAGCAAGCTAACAATTTACATCCTAAAGAGCTTTCTGAACCGAAATTTCTTGAATGGGTCACTTCCCCTTCTGAAGAAGAAATTCATAAATATGGAAAATTATTTTCTTGGCTTTTTTTACGTGTTCCTGATAAAGCATTAAATGAATTATTACTATTACAAAAAGCAGCACCAGATCATGAGGTATTTGACGCCATTGAATGGAGAAATGTTATTAATGATTTGACAGAACAGCAATTAGCTCCTTTTGCAAAAAACATCATTAATTATTATTATACTAATACAGAAAAAGGATTAATTTACGATACTGATAGAGATTTTCTCCGTGACACTGTATTCAAGAAATGGAAAAATACAGGTAGAGAACCAGAATTAAAAGAACTTTTGCGGAAAAATGTTTCAAAAATAAGAAAGGTTACTTATGAGACCCTTGATGTATAGAATAATTAAAAACTTATTATTTTTTCTCTGTATATTTGAACATTTGTTGAATAGATTTTAAAGCATTAATTCTTAACGTTTCATCAAGAGTTATGATATTCTCTGGTTTTGGTGACCGTAATGTTTCTAAAATATTCCATAATGTGATTTTTTTCATGTATGGACAGAGATTACAAGAACCAACAAATTCTCTATCTGGAAAATCTACTTTTAATCGGTCAACAAATCCACATTCAGTTACGAGCATAATTTTTTTAGCATTTGGATTTTCTTTTATGTAATTTATCATGTCTCCTGTTCCACCTGCAGCATTAGCTTCGGAAACTACTTCAGGAGCGCATTCTGTATGCACTAAAATATGTAAATCATTACCAAACTGCTCACGATAAAAATGAACCTTTTCTTTGGAAAATTCCTTATGAACAATACAGACACCATCCCAACCAATAAATTCTATATTTGGAAACATATTCTTCAGATTCGATCCCATTAATTTATCTGGAAGAAAAATAAGTTTTTTATGACCTTCTGACTCTAAAGTTCTAATGATTTTAGGAGCGTTTGATGAAGTTACAATAATATCAGTTTCAGCTTTTACAGCAGCTGATGTGTTTATGTATGAAATAACTGGTATTCCAGGATGCTCTTTTTTTTAGTTTCTTAACATCTTCAGCGGTAATAGATTCTGCTAATGAGCAACCAGCATTCCTATCTGAAATAAACACATCTTTTTCTGGATTGAGAATTTTAGCAGTTTCAGCCATAAAATGCACACCAGCAAAAAGAATGCCTTTAGCTTTAACTTGTTGCGCTGTTTTGGAAAGCCCATAGGAATCACCCTTGTGATCAGCAATTCCATAAATGATATCAGGCGTTTGATATGAATGAGCCAAGATTACAATGTTTTTCTTTTTTTTAAGTAGATTTATCTCTAAAGTTAAATCAGCAATATCTCGACAGACATCGAGAGACCATTGCAGATTTTTTAAGTTTTCATACAACCTTGCAGCTTCAGCATTTAGTTCTTCTTCTGAAAATAAAGCACTTGAAGGAACATTTTGGGAATTAATTGCCATTTTTTTCAAATAAATTATATAATTTGGAATAAATAAACTTTGATATGGAAAAAAAAAATTTTAAAATTCTGGAATTATGGTCCTATAATATTTTTGAAAATTAATTATTCTGCAATTGATCATCATCAATAGGATCACCACAGGTACGGCAATAAATATCTGAAGGACTAAGCATAGAGCCACATTGGACACAAATTATTTCGTAAATTGATGAAAAAGATGAACGTTGCTCTGGATCAAGAGTTTCTAAAAAAGAATTAAGCTTGTTTTTTGATTCATTCATTAATTGAACTTTTTGCTTTCTGGTTGTTCGGATAACAGAGTAAATAAATAAACTTATGATTAAAAGTGGCCAGAAAATTATAGTGGTCAAAATAATCCAAACAGCTAAGAAAATATAGGCGATAACAGTACTAAAAACACTTTCAGCGTCCTTTTCGGTCAAAACAGCGAAACAAGGTATACATGAATCTCTTATTGTTCCATAATCATAAGTATCATCATCATAAAGCATTTTATCAGATTCACAAATGTGCCTATGACAACGAAAACACTTGACACTTGCATCCAAATTTGGATGGTAAAAGCAAGAAATTGTCTGATTTGACATGAATTTTGGAGAGGAAGAGAATTTAAAAATATTTTTTTAATGACTTTTATGAAATTACAAGCAGTAATGTCCCCACTTTAAATAAAAATTTTTGTAACATATCTAAAGGTTTTTAAAAAATCAAACTAATAACTTATATAGAGTAAAATAAATTATTTAGTACTTTTAAGGTGAAATTTACATGCTAAAAGATAAAAATACGAATTTAAAAATTGGTTTTGACATTCCGACAAAATATCTTATTTTGATAGCTGGTGGTCTTGCTCTCTTAGGCATTGGAATATTCTCACTTGCAGCTCTTGGTTCTGCTAGCTTAATGTTTTAAGATTCCTGAATTGACTCTTTTCTGGTAAAAGTAGTCAGTTTTTTATTTTCCAGCACAAATTCTTTTTTTTCAAGGAGAAGATTTCTCTGCGTACATCTACAAAAATCCTTTTACCTCTTATTTTTTTACCCGTTGTTATTTTCGCTGCTATACAAACTTCCGGAAGCTATCAGGTTTATACAGTAATGAGCAATTCTACTGCTCCTTCTTATGAAACTGGAGATATAGTGATCCTTGATAAATCATTACCATTCAGTCAGTACAAAGTAGGTGATGCCGTCCTTTATACGCCACCTGATTTCAATGAGATCGTTATCCATCGTATTTATGATATTCAAGTAATTAATGGAACTTATTATTTTGCTATCAAAGGTGACTCAAATCCTCAACCCGATACTGTTCCTCAAGCAGGAAATGTCACAAATGAGTTGTTAACAAATAGAACCGTTACTTGGTCTGCTTTTTATGGATCAAACACTACTAATCCTACAGCTAAATACATAGTCGCTTCTTATTACCCTGCAAAAGAAGTTGTCCATGGTAAAGTAATTTTTCGAATTCCCTTACTCGGTTGGTTTTTTGTTCCTTTTAATTCCCCTTTACCAGAACCTTTTCATATCTTGCCTATTAGTATGTTTAGTGAATTTACTCTTTATTACATTATACTTGTTATTGTCACTTTTTTTGTTATAATGAATATCACAAATTCAGAATTAAAAAAACTCATTAATGGATTAGCTAATGCTCCATTATTTCATATATCACCAAGTCACGTCAAAATAAAAAGATATTATGCATTTATTATTTATCCACTCATTATTTTCGCATTTATATTTTTTGTAGCTACGCCAGTACCGTTAGTTGATAATAATCAAATTGTTCTCCAGTCTGCTTCTCAACTTCACGATGGATCAGTTCCTTATTCTCATTTGGTCTACGTAGAAACTAAAACCATTAGTTCCTTTTCTGTTAGCCAAAACAATAAGACCGTAATTACACTAGATTTCATGAATCAGACAAATACTATGCTCGTCAATATTACCAAAGCTTTCCATGGTACTGGTCAAGACTTAAATACTGCTGAACCTTATAATATTACGAATTTTCAATCTTATCAGCTAACTGTTGATTTAAATTCAATGTTTGTACGTGCTTCCAGCATTCCGAATGTTCCTGAGTTAGGTCGTTTTTTTGATTATGCTATTCCAGTTCAAACATCTCCTCCAGTAGGATTAATGACGCAAAATGTATTTTTGGAAGCCTATAATAGTGTGTACAATAATGTTCCTAGCTATACTACTCATTTGAATTTTTCTTTTATTCAGGATTTAATTTCCTTTCAATGGAATGTCAAAGCTCATTTTGATCGTAATACCGGTTACCTTGAATATATGCAAGTAGTTCAAACTGAACAACTCTGGGGAATACCAGAGTATATTGGTATGTTTATCATTGCAATGGCATCGTTTTTGATTTATTACTTAATTAGAAGTAAATTTCAAAAGATGCTTGACGAGAAATATGCAATTTTGGTTCAGTCTAATATTGAATCAGCAAAACAGCAAGATCATAATAATAATTTCACTCCAGGAGCACTTTTTGACAAACCTTACGAGTCAACAGAAAAGAATGATAATTCCGGAAGTTCACAAAATGAAAATCCTGCTAAAGGAAATAATGGAATCGACTCAACTAAGGAAGATTACAAAAAGAAACTTTCTTGGGAAGAATACGAAAAATTAGAAAATAAAAAATAATTGTAAAAATATGCGTTTTTATTTGGTTAATAATAAGAAATTTTTTTGTATTTGATTAAAATTTCATTTTTTAATTATTTCTTACTTTTAGCTTGCAGGTAAGCTTTTTCAACCATATCCATTGTAATTTTCTTGCTTTTCTCTTTTAAAACAATTTCTGTGATCTTATCAATTAAAGCTGGATCATCATTATGTTCTTTTACTACATCGTAAGCCAAATTTCTAAGATGAAGTCTCATATGACCAGCTTGTATTCCAACTGTGGCTAAAGCACGCAATGCACCAAAATTTTGTGCTAAACCAACTGATGCAACTATTTCAGCTAGTTCTGTTGCTTTTGTAACTCCTAAAATTTTAACAGCTATTTTTGCAATTGGATGAATTCTTGTAGCACCACCTACAAGTCCTAATGCTAAAGGCAATTCAATTGTCCCTACCAAGTTCCCATCAGCATCCTTTTCATATGTTGTTAATGTTGTGTAGTGACCGGATCTCGATGCGTACGCATGAGCACCTGCTTCAATTGCACGCCAATCATTTGCTGTTGCAACAGTTATTGGTGAAATAGCATTCATTATTCCTTTATTATGTGTTGTAGCTCTGTAAGAATCAGCAGCTGCAAATGCATAAGCTTCTAATATACCTTCCACTACTTGCTCACCTGTCATTGTCTCAGTAGCTAATTCGTCTTTATTAAAGACAGCTCTTGCACGAACAATTCTTCTATCAGCCAAATTTGATAGAATTCTTAGAAATACTCTACCACCAGTCACTCGTTCTATAATAGGAGCACATGCCTCAACCATTGTATTAACAGCGTTAGCACCCATTGCATCTCCCGTATTAACTATTAAATGTGTTATTACCATTGGCCCTCTTATTGTGTCAAGAACTCGTACTTCTAAATCCTTACAGCCACCTCCAAATTTAATTAAAATTGGGTCTTGGGCATTTGCTTTTTCAATTATTTCATCTTTTGCTTCTAGTATTTTAAATTTAGCACTAAAAGGATCTGATACATTTACGCATTGTATTTGACCAATCATAATTGGTCCAGAATTTGTGCATTGAAAACCACCATGTTTTAAGGTTACTTTTGCTGAATTAGATGCTGCTGCTACTACAGATGCTTCCTCAAGCGCTAATGGTACCAAATATTCCTTTCCGTTTATCTTAAAATTGGTAGCGATTCCCATGGGAACCTGCATAACACCAATAACGTTTTCAATAAAGAAATTTCCATTTTCACCTCCCATAGGTTCTAATGATTTTTTTAAGGTGTCAACTTCTTCTGTTGTTAAATCAGCCCAATCTTTCACTATATCAATTCTTTCACTAATGGTTTTTTTATAAAACCCTTGAAATCTTGATGATTTTTCTGACATCAGTATCTTTTCCGTATTTTTTCTATTTATGTAATTTTT
>DAHXPE010000403.1 GCA_027364495.1 Candidatus Heimdallarchaeota archaeon
TAATATTTGAGAAAAATGAAGCCATAGTCGAAGGTTCTTTAATTGATGTAGCAAAAGAAAAAGATGAATCAAACAGACTTATTGAAACAAAATTTACCATTACTATAAATCAATGGATTCGAGAACTAACTTTTTTACCCGTCTTTTTAAAAAATGGTAATAAACAATTCTATTTTGTCTATTGTTATAGTGATGATTGGCAGAGCCAAATAACTGAGGATATGCCAAGTTTAGAACAATTGGTCCAACGAGCAATAGACCCACAACTGGAATTAGCTCTCCTTGCTATTAATTCTCAAAAATTAGAATAATAATCTGATTAAAAATTATTCGGTTTCTGTATTTTCTTCCTTGGATTCCTTTTTAGGAACGAGTTCTTCCATTTTTACAATTATTTCATTTAATGTTTTAACTAAGTTTCTTAAGTCTCCTAAGCCTAATTGAACTTGAGAGGCTTTACCTAGTTTAGTATCATATTCTTTACCTTTAATTATTGATAACTGTGGATTATAATAAGGTCCTCTCTGAACAAGAGAAACAACAACTTTGCCATCAAATTTTGCATTAACCCATTGTTCTATTATTCTTTTAGATTCTTTTGCTTCAGACATAATAATTTCACTTCCATTTTAAGCTCTTTTTTTATTATTTAATTATTTTGTTTAAAAATTTGTTTTCCATCGACATAGGTTGCAATGACTTGTATATCCCGAATTTCACTTTTAGGAATTTCAAATATATCTTTATTTAGAATAATAAAATCAGCTAAAAAGTTAACTAAAAACTTTCCTTTTTGATGTTCTTGAAATTCAGCAAAGGCTGCATTAGAGGTAAACAGTTCAACAGCTTCGAAGACAGTAAGTGATTCGTTATTGTACCATCCTTCAGTTGGAACTCCATTATTATCTTGCCTATTCACCGCAGCATGAATTCCTAATATAGGATCTGGACGTTCTACAGGAGCATCAGATCCACCTGCACAAAGAATTTGGTGCTGAAGTAAAGTCTTCCAAGCATAGCTGTATTTCATCCTCTGTTTTCCTATTTTTTTTTCAGCCCAATGAAGATCCGTATTAAGAAAAACAGGTTGAATATTTGCTATAATTCCTAAACTGGCCATTTTATCAATAATATTCTTATTTAAGATCTGGCAATGAGTAAGAACGGCACGATTAGTATAGGCCTTAGTTTTTTCGTATTGCTCAACAACCTGTTTAGCTGAACGATCACCGATGGCATGTATTTCCAATTGCCATCCATGAGCGTGAGCTTCGCTAATCAAATTATTCATTTTTTCATCTGAATAAATCAGCATTCCATTATCAGAACTTTTTTCATAATTATCAATTAAAGCGGCAGTCTCAGCACCTAAAGAGCCATCAGAGAATAATTTAATTCGTCCCCAGCGTAAAAAATCATCTCCTTCATTAGATTTGATGCCTTTCTTAATTAAATCTGGTAATTCTTTTGCCATTGAAGTTAAATATACTCTAAGAGGTAATTCATTAGCATCCTTGAGAGATTTGTAATAAGAATAAGCATTCTCATCAACTGTTTGAACAGAGGTTAACCCTTTACTACTTAATGCTCTTAATCCTTCTTTAAGAAAAGAAATTTTTTTTTTATCATTCATTTCAGGAATACTCGAAGTTATCAATGAAATAGCATTTTCACGTAAAATTCCAGTTATTTCACCACTAACTAAATTCCTGTCGATTTTTCCTCCTTCAGGATCAGCTGTCTCATTCGTAATATTAGCGATTCTCAATGCTTTACTGTTAACAACACAAATATGACCACAAATTCTATGTAAAACGACAGGATGGTCTTGAGAGACTTCATCAAGGTCCTCTTTGGTGGGTAGAGTACCATCTACAAAATTTTCATGATCCCAACCACGACCAACAATCCATTCATCATTGGCTAAAGAATTAGCTTTATCTTTAATCCGTATAATAAATTCCTGTTTGTTACAACCAATTAAATTTATATTCTTTAGAAAGTTGCTATACCCCATAACGTGTATATGTGAATCATTAAACCCTGGGATTATAGTAAAATCAGAGTAATCCAATAACTCATAATCTGATTTTGTTTCAAGACTAAACTTTTCTTTTTGAGTTAATTCAACAATTTTATTATCTCTAATCAGCATAGCAGTAAAAAATTCACCTGGTTTTTCTAAAGTATAAATTTTTTTAGCTATAACTAGTTTGTCACTCATAAATTAAGAATTAAAAAAGAAATAAAAAAATTTTTGGAACAAAAAAAGAGAAAAAAGTATTTACTCAGTTGCTGGCCAAGGAATAACTGCATGAATTGCTGAGCCAAGATAACCTCCGGTTAAGCCTATTAAAAATCCAATCAGGAGGGTTATTAAAAAGCCCAGAATACCCATATTAGAAATACCTATTATACCAATAAATATATCCATGACTTGAAATGCAGGAGTTGTAAATATGTATATCAGTAAGAAGAATGCATATACAGCCAATATCGATATTGAACCATAAAGCAGACCTCTTTTGTAAGAGGTTGCAAAAAGTCCTGCATTTCAAGTCATGGATCTATTTATTGGTATAATAGGTATTTCTGATATGGGTATTCTGGGCTTTGCA
>DAHXPE010000409.1 GCA_027364495.1 Candidatus Heimdallarchaeota archaeon
ACATGTGAATGATAAAGAAATAGCCTAATAAAATTATTCAAAAGGAAAAAAATCTCTTAGGTGTAATTAATGGCAATACAAGAATCGATTAAAGAAAATAATGACGTAGTAATTAGATTTGAAAATTTAACGAAATATTACGGTAATTTTTGTTCTGTTTCTAATCTAAATATGGAAATCAAAAAAGGTGAAATTATAGGGTTTTTAGGTCCTAATGGTGCTGGTAAAACTACCACTATGAAAATGATGGCTAGAATTCTTAGACCCTCCTCTGGGAAAATAGTGTATAAAAAAGACGGAGAATTTTTTGAGCTTACCGCTCGGTCAAAAGATTATCTCTTGCAAAATGTTGGTTTCTTAGTAGAAAATCCCTCATTTTATAATAATGTTACTCCACGTCAGTTATTGACATTATTTGCAAAATTAAAGGGGTACCCAAGGGATAAGATTCCAAAACGAGTTGAAGAAGTTGTAGCAATGGTAAAAATGACTGATTGGATTGATAAAAAGTTAGGTACCTTCTCCAAAGGAATGAAGGTAAAATTAGGAATTGTTAGTGCCCTGGTCCATGATCCTGAAATAATTATCCTTGATGAACCACAATCAGGTCTTGATCCCAAAGCACGTATTGATGTGAGAAATTTCATTTTAGAGCTTAAAAAAGTGGGCAAAACAATCTTTTTTTCCAGTCATTTGTTGTACGAAGTAAGTGAAGTGGCTGATAAAATAGCAATTATAACAAATGGACACTTAATAGCCTTTGATACTATGCAAGACCTGGAATTACAAGCTAAAAGTAGCTTAATACATTTAGAAATATTGAATGCAAATAATGGAAACACAAAACCACTTCTTGATAGGTTAGTTGAAATCTTACGTCCTCAAATAGAAAAAGGAATAATAATTAATGACATAACTTATACCCCTGAAACAAAAAAATTCAATATTAATTTTGATGGGGAACCTCAACATCAACATGACATATTACAATTATTAACAGAAGATAAAATCGATGTGGTTGATTTTTCAGTTTCAAAAGCTGGAGTACTGGAAGATTTGTATATGAATCTAGTATCCGATTCGAAACAAGAATCAAACCCAGTTTATTCAAATAATTAGGTGATAATCATGGCTATTACTTTAAATAAATATCATAATCCACATTTGGATCAATCATATGTTTTGAAAAGAACTTTCTCTCAAATACTAGATCTAGTCAAATTTGAAGCAATAAGGAATTTAAAAAAGACGTTATTAATTCTGTCTATCTTTATTGTTATTTTTGGTATATTTTTTACATTTAATACGTATACCTTTTCAAATCCACATAACCTTCTTCCTGACCTCCCAGGGCAATATATACAAGGTTCTTACCTCTCCGCCATAGCTTTTATGATCTTAATTCTAGCAATTCTGTATGGGTCTTCTGTAATTTGTGAAGACTATGAGCATCAAACAGGGAATTTAATGTTTCCAAATGTAACCAAATTTAGACTTATGATAGGTAGGTTTACTTCTGGATTTGTTTTAGGATCAGTAAATTTGATTATTTTTTACTTTTTAATTACTTTAGACGTGATTTATGCATATGGATTATCTCATGTACCAATAGAATTATTTTATTCACTTTTTTGGGCTTTATTATATTATTTTACCCTATTATCTTTTACAGTCTTTTTCAGTAGTTTTTCAAAAAGTACATCTACAGTAATTGTTCTTTTCCTAGTATTTGTATTGGTTGTACTGAGTATTGTGACCATAGTTTTAGCATTTGCAGGATATACAGGTGAACCCTTATATAATATAACATATTTTGGAAATATTATTTATCAAATTTTGACATATCCTGCTTCTCGTAGTGTATCTCAACCAATAAATTTCATTCATGTAAAAATAAACCAAAAGGAAGTAACTTTTACTCAATGGTTGACGCCCAGTCCAATTGAAGCATTAGTATTCATGTTAGGTTATAGTTTTATCTTTTTGTTCATAGGTTATTATTTCTTTGAAAAAAGACAATTATAAACCCTGACTAAATTTTTTTTTCAAATATTTATGCTAAAAATATTACTTTAAACCATTCAAAGTATATTTTACGATATTAGGCATACATGGATAGAGATTTTCTTTGTAAATGATATTTGGATGTTTTATTCAATGCTTGTTGATTATAGCAGTTATTTCAGGTTTAGTTTTGTTCAAATTTTGAAAAAAAAGCAATTCTTTCTGTGTTTATTTGCAAGAATCTTGTTAATTTTCCTATAATTTGAAAAACCATAAAACAATAAAATAATTAAATACCTTTGAATTTCTCTTTTTATTTTATTTTTAACGATCTTTTTTCTTTTATTTAAATCCAATTTCCAATTGATAACTAATAGTATGTAGGCAAGAGAACTTTTGTCAAAAAAAAAAAAAGAGGAGACAAAATATGAATAAAAATATATGAAGTAATTAAAAATTTAAAAAAATTTAAAAAAAAATTAGATTTTATTCTAACTGGGGTTTATTCTCTTCGTTTTCTGTAGTGAGAGACAACGGGTATAGCTATTACTAAAGCTGCCAATACAAAAACTACTGTGAATGAACTGGCTGTTCCAGAGGTTTTGGAGGCAGTAACGGTTTCATATTGAGTTTGAATTACATTAAAGTGATTACCTACAATAACCATTTGGTCGAAAGATGAGTGGTGGTATTCATTTTGTAAATTGTTCCACCAGGCAACTGCATAGTGGATTGCTATACCGTCATTTGCAAAGTTTGCTTGGTCTGTGTTATTATTTACAGGAGCAAGAGGTCTGACAAAGAAGTACTGATAACCATAACCATGATCAAAAGCACCATAATAAATACCAACATGTACATCTTGTTCTGCAGCTGAATTAGTTGTTATACCTGTTGAAATTGATTTATCAGAAGCCATTCCAGTTGTGTTTGTACCGGTTGTTCCTACATCAACATACCATAATTCGGCGTGACCGCCAGTGGAGAAAGCCATTGCACCAGACAATACTTTGTCTAAGTTTGTTTCAGAGCCGTTATAATTTGTCAAGAATTGACCAACAGAAAAATTAGCTACATCTACGTTAAATAAAATACCAAATTTATCTGATGTTGATGAAGCTGTTCCCTTGACAGTTACAGTTGGATCATTTACTTGAGCCATTACCATGACATCAGTTGAATTCTTTAAGAAAGACATTTTAATGAATTCAAGGGTTGAGCTAGATCTGTTATTTGTTTGTATTGTTGGTACCTCGTCTGTTGCCCATTGACCGTATTGATTAAACACCTGGTTTGCTTGGGTAAAGTTATTCATAGCAAAAGATGCTTGAACATCTCTAACTAGCGCTGGCTGATTGTGGCAATAATTACATTCTTTATTACCACCGTATCCAGGAAATGATGTGGCTGTATAAATATTCAACGCCATAAATGACGCTAAAAACAATACTCCAGCTAACATCCCAATATATGCTTTTTTCATACTATAGCCTCATTTTGTTAATTGGTTTTAGCTACTTTTATTCACTGATTATATAATAGGACCAAATCTATCACTTTATGCGAAAATGGTAAATTTTTTTTTTTTATATCATATTAAATTATCAGTGCTTAATTCCAATTTTATTTGGAATTGGTAGTTTCCAGTTAAGTTGTAAAAAAATGTTTTTTTATATCATACTCAGCAATTCTAACGATAATCAAGGGTTGAATTTTTTCACATCTCTTCGATTATTCGTTTTTAATTTAGCATCATGGTTACAACTGGTGCTAAATTAGGTAAAAATGAATATCTTAGGCTTTGTTAATAAAGAATACCTCATATAAAGCATATAACAAAAAATTGTATTACTTGTAATTGGTACTTTTATAATCAATTTGAAATAATTAATACCTATTCATTAGTCTTTTTTGCTCAAATCAGTGCAATCACAGGGTTATAATGGTTGTTTTAAGGTCATATTAAGAATGATTATCAAGTGGTTATTAGAGAGGATGCTCTAAATAATCGATTATATTCTGTTTTCTGACTGTTATTGATAATATTACATAAGAAATCAAGAATATAAATCCCAGCAAAATCAATTCTCCTATGAAAAAACTTAATTGGACTATTGGGAACTGGAAATTTAGGCTAGGAAAGATTATCAAAAATAAATCAAATATAGCTAGATAACTAAGGCAAAATGAGACAAAGACACATATTAATAATAAGAAAAAATTATCCATTAAGATTGAAAACTTCAATTTTCTTTTACTTAATCCTTTACTTAACAATATTCCAAATGTTTTTTTCTTATTATTCAGTGAGACGATTATGAGAAAAATATATCCAATTAATGAGATAAATAGTAAAAACAGTAAAGTTACTGTAATAAGTATATTTTCTGTTGATAAAGGAGAGGAATAGCCATCAGTTAGATAGCCACCAAAATTAATTGTAATATATTTACTATTAAAAAAATCCCCAATTATGATGTCTTGGTAATTATTAGCAATGCTAGTTATTTTGTCAAAAGTCTTCTGATTTGGTTCACCATTTGAAAAATAAAATATTTTTTCTTCTTTAGGAATGTTTTCAGACGTTATTTTTATACTGGAAGGAAGAACTAGTAATATTATGTCAAGATTAGAATTAAATCCTGGTAATTCTATTGTTTGAGTCATTAAATTGATTTTTTCTGTATAATTGTTCATAATCAATTGCATGTTTTGTTTTTTGTATGAAATTCCATTTGATAATATGATACCTTTTTGCTCAGTTAAGGCATTTTTGAGTATAGATCGATCAACATTTGATATTTTATATGCTGAAGGCAATTTCGAAGCATTTTCTATTTGAAATACTTTTATTGCACTTGTAGTATTGCTCGAATATCCCAAAGGTGTAAATTGATATGATACAAATGAGGAGGTTACTAATCCCGTATCAAGCACTTCTTTATTAAAATTACTAATTTCCTGAGCTGTATAATTCCCAGTAAAGAGTACGGAATAATCTGCACCTGTTTCATTGTACTGAACTTCGTTTGTATAATAAGGATAATTAATAATGTACAAAGCAAAAAAGGTCTGTATTGAAAGCATTAAAATAAAAATGAAGGCTAATCTTTTGGTTTCTGATAAATGAAGCGCTCTTAAATTTGGCAATTTAATAAATGGAAGTAGATTTAATATTTTTTTTTCAATTGTATCAAAATTTTGACTTATTAAACCAGCACCACCTATTATCAAGCCGAAAGGTGCCATAACATAAATAAATACTCCCAAAACTGTTATCCAGAAGCTTAGTATCACACTTTCATTTATTGTATTTTGTAAATTAGGAATTACTTTTAAAACAATCGCTAAAAGAACTGCCATTGCACTTACAACAAATAATTCATGGTAGAAATTGATTTGTATTTTAAAAAACGGTTTTCCTTGAATTTCTTTCCAACTTTTTTGGTCCAGTTTTGATATAGTTTTGTAAAATGAGTATAAACATACAATGGCTAGAAAAACAAAATCTGCACCTAAAATATTTACAGCATTAGAAAATAAATCAAATATTGTATAATTAAATAAAATCTTATACAACACATATCTGATAATATTATACAATAGAAAAGTTACTACCGAGCTTAATAATGACAACAAAATCCCAAAAAAAATGTATGCTCTCATGAAAGTTGAAAATTTTAATCCTTTGTGCTTGAAATATAGCCAATTTTGTAAAAATTCGTCCTCCCATTGACTGATTAAACCTGTTGTCAGGAATATTGCTATTATCAGAGTAGGAACAGCTATAATAAGAAAAGTTACTGTCCCCAAGTTATTAGATTGGTAAAAACTCTGTTGAAAAAATTGTTCTGTTACATCCCATTCTGAAGCTCCAATTGTATGAAAGGGGACTTGTTCATATTGACCATTTAATAACTGAGGGCTAATTGGATTATAACTTAAAAATTGATCTAGAGAAAACAATTTTTCTCTGTTTACACTAATAAAAGATCTAAGGTAAAGTATTTGGCCAGCAAATTTATTAATAAATTCATTGATTGGCAAAAAAATACTGTAATCAAATATTGAGAGTGGGTATATATTGTATGTTTGGTCTCCCGATCCAAAAGAACTCAATGGAAAATTTGTTAGATATTTATTCGTGTACCATATAAAATTTTTTGGACTGTTTGTTATAATAGAATTGTTTCCAGATAAATTTAATCTTAGGGAATTTGTATTGTTCAGATAATTGAAGAAATTTGAACTTACCAAAGCGTCTGAATCAATAAAAGAATAATTAGTATTCACCAAATTTAGGTTTTTTAACTGTATTAACTGATCATTTGATATTCCAACAATAGTAATCGTTCTATTAATTAGAAGAGTCTCTTTTCTGTTATTAAGATTTGTAAATGTTATATTCAGTTTATTAAACGCTATAAACGCCAAACTTGCGTAATGTTCAGTATTTTTAACACTCATTCCCATATTAAAATTAGTATTATAATCATTTAATGTCAAATTATAGGTTGCAGGATTAAAATCATAGTCATTTATGTAGTCTACTTTATTGGTCTGGTTGTAGTCATAATAACTGAGGATTTTTGGTCCTTCTGTAATTATATTTTGGAATGGAATTATAAAAGCTAAAATGACTAGAAAAGACGTAAAGACAATTGCAATTCGTTTGTGTTTTTTCCAGAGATATTTTATTAGATCGGTTATCAATTTATGTTTTTCCTTTATCCTGTTATTATAACTCAACTAATACTCAATCGACTGGACTGAATGCAGTGGTTATAAATCCACAGCTTTTGCATAGAGCATGACCGAATTTGACTTCAGTTAATCCATAAGTGGAACGTGCATAAATCTGAAATGTGCTTGATGGTTCTTGTAGTTTTAGATCTGAGCTTTTACAATTGATACAGACCTTTGGTGGATATAAATTCTTTAGAATCATGTTTGAATCCAGTTCAAATGAGGCTGTTTCTCCATCAGCTTTTAAATTTAGATCGAATGCAGAAGCTATTTTCCCATCTTTAAGATGCAATACTCTATCTGCTATTTTACTTACGTTATTATTATGAGTCACTATTATATTTGTTAACCCAAGTTCAGATCTGAATTCTTTTAATAAATTTAATATCTCCTCTGTTGATTTTGAATCTAACTCTCCAGTTGGTTCGTCTGAAATTAATAATCTTGGCTCATTAGCTAAAGCTGCTAGTAAAGCTACACGTTGTTTTTCTCCACCACTTAGTTCATTTGGCTTATGGTTCGATCTTGCTTGTAAATTTACTCTTTTCAATAATTCATTAGCTCGAGTTCTTTGGGCTTCCCTTGATAATTTTCCAGCTATTTTCATTGGTAGGATTATATTCTCTTCAGCGGTTAAAACAGGACTAAGATTAAAATCTTGAAACAAAAAGCCTACATCGAAGGTTCTATAACTGGTCAATTCTTTTTCAGGTAGTTTGGATATCTCTTTGCCACACGAAATAATTTTTCCACTTGATGGCTGGTCAATTGATCCTATCTGGTTTAACAAAGTTGTTTTTCCTGAACCTGATGGTCCCATTATACATAATATTTCTTCTCTTTTTACCTCTAAATTTAAATTATTTAGTGCTATAACTTCTATTGATCCTGTTTTATAGATCTTAATTAGATCTTTTATCTCTACAATATTTGAATAACTAATATCAGTATCAGTCATATTTACAGACTCCTCTTTAACAAAACTATCATTTTATAGTTTAATATCTTTAATGTAGTTAAAAATAATAATGTAAAGGAGATTAAAACTATGAGAAAAATTACAAGAATTGTGCTTTCATGCAACGAATAAGTTATTTGAATTATTTGCTGTGGGTAGCTTAGGTTAAATATTGAACTTGAATATAGTATTGCATTTAGTAACCCCCAAATTAATGATACGCCAGTAGCAAAACAAAGCTCTAAAACTATTAATTTATACGTTCCTAATTTACTCATTCCTTTAGATCTATAAATTCCAAGCTCTCTTTTTCTAAGGAACATATAATTACTAAAAAATACTAATAACGCAAAAATTATTAAAATAAATGAACCTAGCAAAGAAAAATTTATTACTTGAACCAAAATGGAGTCAGTTATATTTGTTGAAACTGGTAATAATCCATTCTGAATAAATTTATGATTTGCTACATCATAATTCGTGTAAACATTTCTATTCAAGAGTGATTCAATTTCATTAATTGTACTATTGATATTAGGTCCAATTATATTGAATAGAAATTTGACCTGAAAATTTTGAGTTATTATTTGAATATTTTCCGGTAGCTTGTCATAAAGAATTATATTATTTTGATAGCTAGAGTATTGGTAGGCGGAGCTGGATTGAAAAGGTAGAACATAACCATTTTGACCAGTAAAAACACCAGGTAGATATGCTAAATTATTTTGATCATTTAATGTTACTGATACATTTTGTTGGGTATTATTATAGTTGAATGTTGAAATCATATAATTAGGAATGCCGCTATCATACCCCTGAAAATAAGAACTTTTAACATATGAATAGAACATAGGATTTGAACTTGATTCATTAAAAAGATTGAAATCAAAGTTGTTTGGCTTAAGATTTTTAACTATAGTGCCCGTATAATTGCCATAAATAAAATAAATATCATTAATAGCTGATAGATAATTATTATAGACTGAAGAAAAGTAGTCAGCATTTCCTTGAGTTTTTATTATAAGAGACCATTGAAGATTGGTAATATCATTCAATTCTTTATTTATTGTATCTATTGAAAAATTAGAAGTATAAAAATCAGTTGAATAATGACTACCATAATAAATTGCCATTTGGGCTTGATCATAATTATCTATGAGATTGTACGCCATTAATGGTCCTAAAATTATTGTAAAAGAAATAGCGAATAGTAAAAAAAGATGAAAAAGTTCTGACTTATTTCTGGCTAAATCTTCAAAGATTATTGACGAAAACCTTGAATGGTATTTCTTTTTTACATATTCCCCTATTTTAGTAAATAAAAACATTAATAATACTGTTGCTGTAAACAATCCAAATACTGGAGTAAAAATCAGTATTAGAATCTGAAATGGGCTAAAAAAATTGTTTATACTTCCAATTAAAGATTCTGAGAATCCAATAATTTGAAGAAAATTGGTAAAATTCACAACTAAAGTAAAAGCTCCAAGAGCAAATAGTATATAATGAGTCCTCCTTATTTTAATTCCATATTTCTCTTGAATTTCAAAATTTTCTTTTTCAGTTCTACTGATCAAGAACTTATGAAATTCGCTGACATCAATGGTTAAAAATCTGAATAGAATGAAATATATTAGAAAATCAACCACTAATTGTAAAATAGTTATAATATTATTATTTAACGTATCACCATTTATTAGAAAGGAAAGACCAAGTATCGTAAAAAAAGAGAGAAAGAAGCTCAAATATAGAAATTGTTTAAATTCGTTTTTGATACTCTTTTCAATATCATGAATGGTGAAACCTGATTTGAATAAGATAATATATTCTTCTTTTTTCAAACGTGTCCAGAATTTAACTATAAAACTCAATAAAAAGAATGAAATAATGATTGATGGTATTTGAAACAGTAAAAAGTAAAATTGTAATGATGCTAGTTGAGATTCTAAATTCGTTAATCGACTTTGTAAGATATTATTATCAAAACTATTAATGGAGTTATCAAAAAAGATTGTATTCGTATTAAAATTCGGAAAATAATCAGTTCCCAGTCTTGCTTCAATTGATAGTGATAGTTTCTTCACATCCGTAATAGCATTGTTAATATTTGAATTATCTATTAATGAGGAATTGTAGGTAACAAACATCTTATAATAAGGTTCTCCACTTCCAAAACTATTATCAATTAAATTGTTTGATAATGAAATAAAGGTAGGAAAATTTGTGATAAATAAATAGCCAAAATTGCTTAAATGTGGAAGTATTTTGCTAATAGTTACATTTACCGGAGTTCCAGAAATTTCTAATACTTTATCATTATTACTGTTACTATTCTTAGGTTGATTTACAATGTTTGGATCTGTTATTAAATGTAATAAATAAAAGCTACTGTTCACGGTTAAATTATATTTAGTTGCAAATGTCTGATCTACAATAATTCCATTATTTTTAGGTTGATTGAAAGAAGGAAGGCTTAGTAAACTTAAATAATTCTTGATAGTATTATTGGAAAATGTCATGAATAAATAAGATGTTGCAATTATATCGTTCCAGGAATATCTTTTAGTATAATTTACCTTTTGATCATAAAATATATTATATGCAGTAAAAAATGAAAATTCAAAATGTTTTGTAATTAATGAAGTATTTTTAAGAAAATTTGGTGAATCAGATTGCAAGAATAAACTTTGTTTAACCACAAAAGCCTGGTCGTAAGGAACATTGGTAATTGTTGAATCTATTAACTTTGATTGCTGATTATCAATATAAATCGGAATTAGACATGAAAATGTTAAAAATACTGTTAAAATAATTATTATGAAAAATGAATACATTTTATAATTTTTAATATTTTCTACAAACTTCATTTTAGTATGCACCAAAAATCACATTAGGATTTTTCCCATTT
>DAHXPE010000417.1 GCA_027364495.1 Candidatus Heimdallarchaeota archaeon
CTAATAATGAATTAATTTCTTTTCCTACACCTTCAATAAGAGACAATATACCATTTGAGCAATTAAAACTAAATAAAGAAGTCAGTTATTATTCATTGATTTCATCTTTACAAAAAAATAAATGCTAAAAACTTATTAGAAATTCAGATTACTGTCATCTTGGCCTGGTTATTTATCCAGAAATAATTAAAAGAGAAAAGAATTGAAGACCACTATTTGGACAGGCTGGTGCAGCACAGACACATCCTAAGGACCATTCAATAAAAGTTGGAGATTTGTTTCTGTTTTTTTGGCTGGTTTGAACATACAGTTTTTTAGATGGTTTATTAAGATATGATTAAAGTAAATCTTATTTTTTACTTGTTATATTTGGTTATTTTCAAATTGGTAAAATTGTTGAACAAGAATCAGATATTGAAACCTGGTGAATTATCATCCACATTCTAATCCGTTATCAAGAATGCAATATAAAAAATAATTGTGTTTACGTAACAAAAAAAAACTTGAATTGGAATGAGAAACTTCCAGGAGGCTAGTTGTTTTAAAAAATATAACGATGAATTAGTATTAACAAAAAAAAGATCTGATGGTACTTATCTGTCAAAATCAAAATGGTTTTTTATAGACAAAAACACATTTGGAAGAAGATAAACATATCTTATTATGACTCAGTAAATTGGAAAAACGATTATTTTCAATCAACCAATATTGGTCAGTAATTCATCCTTGAAGAAACATCAAGATTAGAAGAATGGGTAAAAAATTTAATTACTAATACCGATTCATTTTGAACTAAAATAATAGACAAAAATTCTATCTTCCTGCGATTAGTAAAAAGGAGAAATTAAAAAAGAAAAGAACTTCCTTTCATATTGATAAACTAAATGAAAGTAGTTAGTTATGAATTGCTTCTATCATCCATCTAACAAATCTCTCTATTCCTGTGAACGATGTAATAGACCTATTTGCTCAGATTGTACAATAAGTTTCAAAAACCCCCAAAAATTTAAAACAATCGATGATCAAAAATCTAATATAAATTATATCGATTCTAATAATGATGGAGTTAGACTTGAAGATTTAAGTTGGTGTTTACCATGTTACTATGCTCATTTCAATGCTGATTTGATTAAAAAAGAAGATTTAATTTCAAAAATCATTTCCATAATAGTAGAGCTATTAGCATACACTATGATCATAGGAGTTCTCATTTTTCTGATGAATTTGGAATTTAAATATTCAATTGATTTACAGCAAATTTTTTCTGGATATAACCTCGTAATGGTAATCGTTTTATATGCTTTAGCGTTTATTCTTTTATTTTATTATCGTGGGAAGCAAGCATCGTTAAAGAGAATAAAATTAACTGAGGTAAAAGAAACTTTTCTTACAGTAACAACAATAGGAGCTATTGATCTCCCTATTGAATGTTTTTATTGCAAGGAATCAATTGATCCGTCTTCATTTGTATGTATGAATTTAAATTGTACGTTAGGTGAAGAAATAGATAAAGATGAAAAAATAGTATCAATTGAACCTGTTAATTCAAATTATGGATTATTTAATACCTTAAAAAAACTTCCTAAATATCCACCTGAGGAAAAAGAAAAATATTGAAGTTAAAATAACACGAAAATGAAACAATGTCATTGGCTCTATGAAGAATTTTTATTAGGGGATTTTAGGAGATAATACCAAACCTTAAATAAGCCTCAGAATTTAACTTAGTAAAATTATAAACAATTTGAAATAATTAAAGAAGGTAAAATTATTGAGTAATAGGGATAAGGAATTGAAAGAATCCTTTATTAGTCTTTTCAATACTAAATTACATGAAACTGCATCGACTTATTTTGATCGGAAAAAGGATCCAATGGTTGAAGATATGACTTTTTCTGATGAAGAATTAACAGAAATAGAATTAGAAGTACGAAAAGCACTTTATACAGGAGAACATGAAGATGATAGTACAGAAACTTAAAGTTACAAACTGGAAGCATCTTAACGGAGAAAAAGATGTAAAAATTAATCCTGGTTTTAATATTCTTGTAGGTCCAAATTTTATTGGCAAAACTTCTTTATTAGAAGCACTGCAATATGCATTAACAGGAACATTACCTGCTTATAAAGCAAAAGAAAAGGATAAAAACTGGATTCATATAGCAACAGCACGTTCAGACGTTGAAGTGCTTTTTCAACATGATCAAAAAGATTATGTAATAAGAAGATCAATAAAAAATCGGGTTACTAAAGGAGATGTTACTGAAGAATTATTATTGATCGACCAAGGTAAAGAAATTTCATTAGCGAGAGGCGGAGATGTAAATAAAAAGATAAAAGAATTTCTACCTTGGGATGACTATTCAGTTAATAAAATTGCTTTCATGTCTGACGATATTGTGAATGAAATAAATAAAGGACAGAAAGATTTATTTAAGGCTTTAAAAGAGGTTCTTTCATTTAAAGAGTTACAAGAGTATGCAGTCAAGATAAAATCTGATATTAATACGTTATCTAAAGAAAAAGATTCTTTAGCAAAGAAAATACTTGAGTTTTCAACTCAATCAGGAGATATCAATAAAGAAATGTCTGAACTAGAAAAAGAAGAACTAAAGAAAAGGAAGGATGTTTCAGATAAACAAAATAATTATGATAGACTAAAAACCGAAAAAGAAAAAGTTATTGCTGGCAAAAATAAACAAGAAGTAATTGAAAAGAAAAAAATCGAATTACAAAATTTTCTATCATCAAGCGATTATAAAACAGAAGTAGACTTTGATAAAAAAATAACAGAGTTAAAAAATGAAGTTAAGACGCACGATACGGATTGGTTAAAGTTAAAAGAGGAATATGACTTTAGAAAAGGAAGAATGGACATGTTGACCAATGTTCTCAAATTGCTTGAGTCACCTGAGGAAGAAGAATGTCCAATATGTAATAAACTTATTACATCCGATGAAAAAGCTTCATTACTTCACAATCATAAGGCAACAAAAGAAAAGAATGAACAAAATCAAGTTGAGAGACAGAAAGAATTGCAAGTACTGGCAACAATGAAAAAAGAAAAGGAGCAATTAATTCAACAATTAACAAACCAAAAAAAGAATCTCGAAACGTTACAAGCTGATTTACAACAATTAACCCAAGGGTACGATGCAAAAACAAATTTCAGAGAAAGATATGAACAGATGAAAACTGAAATTCAAAAAGCAGAAGAAGAATTAAACGCTGAGAAAAAACTTTATACAGAAGTCAGTGCCAAAATTTTAAAATTAAAAGCAGAATTAGAATTCCAGACAAACAAGGTTCCAGAGCAGTTAAAAAAAGTAACAAAAGAATATCATAGAAAAAACCTTATAAAGGACGTATTGGAGAGAACGGAAAACGATTTCATTGTGAAAATGATCGAATCAATAAAAACAGAATTAGAATCAACTTGGTCAACGATCCAATCAGAAGCAATAAGTTTTGATATTGGAACACAGAAAGGATTAGATTTTAAGGTTGCAAGAGATAAAAAGGAATTAAAAATCATAGAATTAAGTGGTTCTGAACGTAAAATGCTGGTTTTACTAATTGCTTTATTACTCAATAAAACTTTCTTTAATTATCCTATTTTGACTATTGATGAGCCTTTTGAACCACTGGATTCAATAAATAATGAAAAATTACAGAAAATTTTTCTTAATTTATCTAAAGAGAGTCAGATAGTTTGTACAACTGTTAAAGGGATAAGTTCAATCATATCAGATCCAACCAATAAAAATCCTATTAATATTATAGATTTAGAAAAAGAATGGAAAATATAAATTAGTAAGAGGGATTAAATGACTACTGATGAAACACTGATAACAAAATTTTTACTTCTCGACACAAATATTCTTTTTTC
>DAHXPE010000424.1 GCA_027364495.1 Candidatus Heimdallarchaeota archaeon
TATTTTTTTATTAGATTTCATTTTTATTGAATCTACCGTGTTGTCTACTAACTCAGTTTATCTAGCCAGTACAGGAACCTACCAATATAATGGTGGATTAATGGGTTTACTTTTACTTTTTCAAGTTTTAATTTATCAATACTTATTTCGAGCAGAATCTTTATTTAATATCCCAAATAATAAAACTGTTTATACTCTTTTACCAACAATTTACTTTATTATTTTCGTTATAATAACAATTTTAGCATTTAATTTTCAAATCTTTCAAATTTTTATGTATTTATTAGTTGGTAAAGTTCTTTTTGGAGCTATTCATGTGGTATACCGATTATTCTATATTGATAAGAGTGGCAATAATAGTCTTCTCCAGAAAAATAATAACTTGAAAGTTGAAACAAAAGAATTTAGTACAAGGGGATATGGAAGAATTGGTGAGGAATAAAATATTAAAATTCAGTTTTCTTAATAATTATTTATGGAATTAACTTTATTATTATGAATCAAAAATAAAGAGGACAAGTTCACCTTGACAATCAATAAAGCGTTAAAAGAAGTCACATAAGACTTATCATTCTCTTTTCATATTTTAATTACCTCCAGAAACATTAGAAATACAATGTTTTTATAATAAATCCAGTTTGTTTCTTACTATTTATTTAAATTATCAAAAAATTGACTATAAAACATCTTTATTTTGCATTAAGGTGTCTAAATACTTGTCATCAAATTCATTTACATTATTATTAACATCAACAGCTCATTTTATCAATGATGGAAATGTTATTATTCTACCAATAGTTTATGCATTTTTAGCTACTCAATTTGGATTTTCCAGTTTTGTTGTTGGATTGTTTGGCGCTATTTTATACGCAATCTCAGCATTAGCTTCACCGGTTGTTAGTTTTTTAGCAGACCGTACTCATAGACCCATTAGAATTATGGGTTTTGGAATTCTTCTCTGGGCTATTGGTCTAGATTTTTTTGGAATAGCTATTTCTTATTTAAACCACAATATGTATTTAATTGCTTTATCAATTTTTGTTTGCGGTTTTGCCTCAGCTTTTTATCACCCCTTAGGAGGAACAGCTGTATCTGAAGCTTATGGTAGTAATGCTGGTAAAGCATTAGGCATAAATGGATCTATGGGTTCCATTGGTAGAGCATTATACCCTACATTAATTTTATTTCTGTTTGACTTTTTAGGTCAAACGGTTAATAATATGTTTGAAGCCTTAGTTATTATTAGCATTATTTCCTTCATTGATGCTATACCACCTTTGTTTTCTGGCAACCCAATAGAAGAAACATCTCCAAAAACTATAAAAAGCCAAGCAGACTCGAATCATAATGCTGTTATATTTATAATTTTCCTATTAACCTTTATAACAGTTGTCCGTTCTCTATTCACTCAAGGTGTTGGCTGGTTTCTCCCTACTTTATTAGTACAGATCGGTTATAGTTATAATTCTACTCTCGGATTGGCATTAACCATTACATTATTACCAGCAGTTATTGGACAACCTTTCTTTGGATTCTTGTCTGATAAATATGATCGACGATACCTTTTCGGATTATCCAACATAGGTTCTGCCATTTCATTCTATCTTTTCCTAAGTATGCCATCCCTTATTTGGTTAGTTAGCTTTGGTTTCTTCACTTATTCACTCTTCCCATTAACAATATCACTTATTGGTGATGTTGTCCCTAAATCTTCATCCAATCTTTCTTCAGGCATTGTTTGGGGCATTGGTGCTTCAGGTGGAGGTGCTTTAGGTCCTTTAGTCGTTGGTATATTGACAAAATTTATGACTTTGACTTCATCTTTACTCATTATTACTGCTTTAGGCTTTTTGTCTGGATTTTTGGTTGTTTTGATACCAAAAACTGAAAAAAGAGGCAAAACCCCAATGTTTAAGTAAATTTATAGAATAGATGTAAAAAGATATTCATTCTTGCTTATTTTTATTGTAAAAAAGAGTAATGCACTTCTTTCAAGTCCATTAGAAAATTCAAGGTTCCAAAAAATTGTTTTATTCATATAGTTTTGTAATTAGGCATTTCAAGTAATGTTTCATAAGAATTTTGAAAAATCATCAATTCTCTAGTCCCTTATACTATTCATTTTCGGTTTAAAACTCCAAAAGAAAGCATAAAGATAAAAATACGATTATATCTCGTTGCCCAAACAGTTTTAGACCAGTAGTTTTCAAAATAGAAAAAATTTACTCTCTCTTTTAATTTTTAAATTTTCTTTATTTTAAAATTTTTAATCATGGTATCAAGAGATTCAACCAAATAGGCTAGTTCCTGGGAGGTGGCATATATTTCTTGTAATGCCGCAGATTGTTCTTCAGCTGTTGAGGAAGCCTCTTCCGATCCTGTGCTATTATTTTCAGATACTGAAACTATTTCTTCTGTTTCTTTCTTTATAATTTTGATCTCTGCATTGACATCAGATTTCAATTCACTAATTGATTTCTCAATCTCAACTAATGATTCCTTTGATTGGTCAGCCAATCTTCGAATGTTTTCAGCAACAACTGCAAAACCTCTACCATATTCACCAGCACGTGCTGCCTCTATTGAAGCATTTAAAGCAAGCATATTAACCTGATCACTAATTGATTGAATTAATTTCGTTGAGTTCGAAATATTTTCTGAATGACGTTGAAACTTGCTTTCCAATGATTTTATACGATCTAAAGATGTCTCAACGAGTTTATTTTGTGCAACAGTGCCAGATGTAATTTGACTGAAGACTTGGGTTACTTGGTCAAATGATGTGTTTAGTTCCTGAATTGATGATGACATGGTTGAAGTAGAAGATGCAATTGTGACTGATGATGATGAAATATTAGATAAAATATCCTCAAAATTCTTTGTTATAGCATTAAAAGACATTCCTAGGGAATAGATTTCATCATTGAATCTCCATTTTGGAATTGATCGAGTGAGATCACCTTGAGATAATTTCTCATTTTCTTCCAAAATACTATTTAGTGGCCGAACAATTGTAAAAAGTATGACATAAGTTACTAAAAGAAGCAAAAGAAATCCAATGATTATTGATAAAATTCCTGCAATTATTCGATCTTGATTAGAATTGTAAATTTTCAGGTAAGTTACTAGTGAACTTGTAAAAACGCCATATTCTAAAAGTAAGGAGATGGAAATTGTTATTCTAAGCAAAATATTCATTTTTTTATATTTAAAATAAATAAAAACATTAACCATGACTAGAAGAACAGTTAAAATCAAAAAAAAAGGTCCAGTCAAAATTTGATTTAACGATTGAATCAAAGCATTCATAATTTCACTAATTTTTTTTAACAATTTTGAATAAAAAAGCATTTTTTTAGTACCAAAAACGATTATTTTTCTGAATCATGAAACAATCTCTTAGCTGAGTTTTGAGATCAAATTATTTCCATTTACCTTTAGATTTTGATTCAGAAAGAACACATGTAGAAAATTTTGTAAACATAGCATTGCAGATGGTAATTACAATAGTAAATTTCTTAATCAAAGTATTCCATAAGACGAATCTTTCTTTCAATCTTATTCTAAAAAATGATCTGTTGAGTTATTTTTTGGTATTTTTCCTTGATAATCACAACGATCTGGAAAATGATAAAAAATGGATTTTTCTTAGGGGAACGTTAAAAATAACTTCCAAATTTTTATTTCATAAAATTTTGAATTTTTTTGGAATTGGCATATCGTTTCATTTGGATGAAAATTACATTTATCCAATATATATTATGGATTTTTCTGGTAAAAGCACAATCCCGGAACTAAAAATAAATTAAAGATATATTATTCATATACTCACAAAAGAAGGAACAAATCAGAATCCAAAATTATTTGGTTGGAGATTACGAAATAATAAACGTAAATTTCATCGGTATTACTATGTAAAAATTTTCCTTTTCTAGATGATAATACTTGGTGTGTTTAATATCTCTTTAAGATTTTTAGAATTTAAACCATCAGAATATTTACTTTTAAAAGATAATTTTACAATCAATCATTAAATAATAGGTATCGATTAAAAAAAATTCAAAAATAAATTGATTAGAAATTAATTTATAAAATTCACAGGTTAGATTAATAGCGTTTATTCCTTATCATAAATATATTTAAACCTTAATTTGAGTATAATATTTGAATAAGAAAACTATTGATTAAAAAAGTTGATCTCAATGGACGAAATAAGAATTGCTCCAAACCCTAATTTGAGTAAGCTAATAAAAAGCAGAAAATTTCCTATCAAATTTTCATTTTCTATTTTTTGGCACTTGATAAGCATCAGCTGCTGGTTTACATTGTTATTATTTTGGAATTTTTTAAATCTCATTTTATCTGCTAATAATCAAAACGTAAATTTTGGATTTTCGATAATAGGGTCTGTGATTCTGTTTGGTCTGCTCCAAGAAATTTTAATAAACAGAATTATGAAAATTTTTCCTTATTGGTTTATGATTGTCATTTCAGGCATTGTAATTGGAATTATTTATGGGGTCTTATTTTTATTATCTTCGTTAACATTAGTTCTTCTTGCTGGAAGTATTACTGTTTCAATAGAAAGGCTTATGGTAAACATGCTATGATAGTTTTTGGATATATATTTATACCAGGCGCAGCAGCCTTAATACAAATTATTTACACTTTTGGAATCTGGAAAATGTTCATTAAGCCGATCGAAAATTCTAATAAAGTATCAGAAAAAAATAAGCTTATTTTGCAAGGAATAATTGCTATTGGTTTTTCAGTATTTTTGACTTATGTCGTCTTATTTATGATTGAAGTTATATTCCATCCGAATTTTATTATTATATCATTTATTGGCTTCATAATTTTTGGTATTATGGTTCATTCAGGTTTTAATGATATTATCACGACAAATTCTCTAACGAATGCTTTTGTAACTAAAATTTGAGTCATTAAATTTCCTGAAAGAAAATCTATATAAATTAATAAAATGATATATACTAATTGAGAAAATATAAGGTGAACTAAATGGTTTCTTGCACTAATTGTGGTTTGATAAATCAAGATAATTCTCTTTTTTGTAACACCTGTGGGGCTGGAATTGAAGCTAATTCGTTCAAAGATATAGCAAATAGCGATAAAAATTCTTTTATGAATTTAAATGACATAACCAAAAATTCTGTGCAAGCAATTTCTTTTAAAGATAATCTAAAAGATCTAAATGAAGAAAAAATTCAAGAAAATCCTTTAAAATTCTTGGAATATTTTTATATATGCTTTTCGCTAGATATTATTGCTCTTGCATTGGTATTATCCTTAAATTACATTATATTTTATCCTCCGACAGGAGCGTTTGACTCAACTGGTGGAATATACTCCTGGATAGTAGTTTTAACAATCTCTTTAATCCAGGCCTTAATCTATGAGTATCTAATAGATACAAAAATTTTTGATCATTCTCTCTACTATCAAAGAATCCAATTGGTGACACCATTATTACATATACTAATTCTTTCAGTCATCCTTATAGGCTTCACAAACAGTTTTCCAATTTCAAATGCTCTAGTGTATGTTTTAGAAGGAGGAATATTAATTGGGTTTGTATCTTTACCTGTAAGAATAAAAAAATATCTATCATCTGAACCAATTCTTAGAAAGGAAGATAGATCAGAAACCGAACAACAGAATAATTCTGAGAATGATTCTGATACGGATCCCAACCTAAAAAATAATCTCTTAAGGGAAGCAATAAGATACAGACATCGATAAATTAAACTTGGTATTACATTAAAGGTCTTATTGTTAGAAATTTTTATTATATTGCTTAGAATCGTTTTTGATGTTTGAAATCAAAGGATCACCGATTTGCTTAAACTTTTTTCCCATAATAAAACCAATTTTTTCAGTAAAATTTTTTTGATTTTAATCTGAGAAATATTGAAATAATCCATAGTTTCAAATAAATCAATAAAAAATCCAGAGGATATTAGACAATTTAATAAATATAATCTAAATTAACGTAAAATTAGAAATATGTATTAAATCAGGCAATTGTAAATAAAATGGATCCTGAGATTCGACATAATTTATTTCTAATATTTCTGATATCTCTGAAGCATATGTTAATACTGTTTTTTTATATGCTTTAAAAATCAAATAAGCATCAGTTCCATATACTAGAAAAACACCCCAATAGGTTCTGGTGTTCTTTGAAGTTATTAGAGAGAAATCTAACAGTTTATTTGGAGAAGGTAAATATCCTCTTATAATTAATTGAATAGGTTTGTCTGAAAGTAATGAAAAATTATAGAAGAATTTTTCACTTTGAACTGTCCATCCACGAACGATCATTGTGTGGTTAATCTTATCAATTTTTATTTCTGTTTTACAAATAGAAAGTTGGATACCGTAAAATAAACACAAGAACACTGTGCTCATAACGGATACTAAAAAAATTGGGTTAGAATATTCAGGTCCTAAAGAACGGTATTTAGGAGGCAAATTAGGAATCCAAATGTATACTACAATTATCCAATAAAAAATAACTGATAATATTCCCACAAAAAGAGAATATTTAATCTTAGAAGCAGGAATAAAAAAAAATAGGTGTTTTTCTATATTTCGGTATAAGTCTAATAAATGCAGGTAATCCAAAGAAATAGAATAGGAATAAATCACCAATCAAGAGAAGACCTTGAACGGTAACAAAAGGAAATATATATTGTCTGGTAAGAGATGTTATAAGAAAACCCCATATAAGAAAAGGTATCATAATTGGCCAAAGAAAAAAAAATCTTAGCAAAAATTCACCTAATGTAACATTTTCCCCTCCCATATATGTTAATTCTAAAGGATCACCGATTAGCTTAAAATTTTTTCCCATAATAAAACCAATTTTTTGGAAATTTTTTATAGATACTTTCCTTGCGTCGTCCTTTGAAAGATAAATTCCCTTCGTTGTCCTTTAAAAGATACCTTCCCGGCGTTGTCCTTTGACACGCAACTATATCTCCTCCTTATACTATTTAAATATTCCTATAAAATCCCCCACTCTATCTATATGTCATAGTAACTAGCCTTGGGTTAATTTTACTTTCCATTGACAAAGTTAAACAGCCAATAGATATTTTAACCAACAATCTTCAAGATCTTTCAAAAGGTGAATTTGATAAAAAATCCTTAGTGATTA
>DAHXPE010000425.1 GCA_027364495.1 Candidatus Heimdallarchaeota archaeon
AAGAACTAATTTATTTTGTCCATTTAATAGATAAACAGGATTAGTCTGTTCTTTTGATAACTACTTAATACAAACTTAAAAAATAATTAAATGATGTAGTATGTTTATACCAAAAATTGATTATTTTTTAATGAAAATTTCTAAGTTATTATTGTTTTTTTACAAAATCGCTAATTTTTTAAAGGATAAAACGAAAATAAAACAAGGTCATCGAAATTTTTTAAAATACGTCTTTTATTTAAAGGAATTGTATTTGAAATTTTATTTTAATAAAAAAAAAAAATGATATGAAAATTAAAGATTTTTTTGTTTCAATTTGGAGTAAAAGAAACTAAATGCTATTTTTTTTCACATATAGTGTTTCTGATTATATTATTTTACTTTTTGTTTCCCTATTATTTATTCTTTTCAATGGTTTTTTCGTTGCAGCTGAGTTTGCTCTTGTTGGCGTGAGAAAGAGTAAAATTGAAGAACTTGCACTTAAAAGTTCACGAGCAAAAGCCGTTTTAAAAGCTCTTGAGCACCAAGATCTAATTATTAGTGCCACTCAACTAGGAGTAACTGTTTCATCTCTTTCTCTAGGTTATATTGCTGGTTCTTTTTTCGAACCTGTTATTGATTCATCTCTTGGTGGAGTTTTACCTAAAGGAACTGGTCCGATCTTAGGCGGATTAATTGCTATTGGATTAACATCCTATATTCAAGTTGTTTTAGGTGAATTAGTCTTTAAAAGTATTGCATTACAATATCCTGATAACACAGCTCTTTGGGTAGCAAAACCGTTAAGCTTTTTTACAAAAATAGCCTACCCTATTATTAAATTATTTAATGGAACTGCTTGGCTAGTCCTAAAACTATTTGGGGTTAAACCAGTTAGCGGAATGCATAATGTTCACTCCGAGGATGAGTTAAAACTCATTATTAATCAAAGTCAAAAAGCTGGAATACTGGAAAAGCACGAAACTGAAATACTCAGTCGTGCTTTTGATTTACCTGATACAACAGTTCGAGAAATTATGACTCCGCGTACAGAATTAGTTAGTCTGTCAATTGAAGATCCTTTCAAGATGATTCTTGAACAAGTTATTGAAAGTGGTCATTCAAGATTTCCTGTTTACGAAGGTAATCCAGATAAAATTATTGGATTTATTTATGCAAAAGACATTTTACAGTATTTTAAGAATGCTCTTGAACACTCAAAAGAAAATGAATTCAACCCTGAGCTTCGTTCAATCCTCAGAGTACCAGATTTCATTCCTGAAACAATGAGAGCAGATAAACTTCTTGAAATGTTTCAATCATCAAAGCGTCAGGTTGCAGTTGTTATAAATGAATTTGGCGGTGTGGCTGGTTTAATTTCTCTCGAAGACGTTCTTGAATTGTTAGTTGGTGATATTCAAGATGAATATGATCTTGAACCACCGGACATATTGGCAACTGATAATGGAGACGTTATAAATGCTCAAATAAGTCTTGATGATTTTAATGAGCATTATGATACTGATTATGAATCTGAATTCTCTGTTTCTTTAGGTGGCTTTATAATTGAGAATTTTGGTAAAATTCCTGTAGAAAAAGAAAGTATTACAATTCAAAATTTTCTGTTTACAATCCAAAAAGTTAGTGAACACAGGATTTTAGAAGTTCTAGTAAAACCTGTACCTCAAACAATAGATCCCGAAATTAAGCAAAATCATAAACAAGATGATTAATTACTGCTGAGATATCCAAATATTTTCTTTTATATTAGATTTCAAGTTCTCATATCTGGCTAATATAAATAACAAATCTGATAGTCTATTAAAATAAATAATCAAGTTTGGATTAATTGGCTCCACATCACGTAAATCAATTATTGTCCTCTCAACTCTTCTGCATACTGTTCTTGCAAGATGTAGAAATGATGAACCTTGATTACCTCCTGGTAGAATAAAATTTTTAAGTTGAGGCAATTGTGGTTCCAATTCATCTATGTTTTTCTCTAAAAATGTTATAAATTTAACAATAAAGTTCGTATGTTTAGTGTCTTCTTCTATTTTTATTGCAGAAGATGGTGTTGCTAGAATAACACTCAATTCAAATATCTGTGATTGAATTTGCTTTAAAATTGTTATAATTTCTTCTTCTTTGACCGATGATTGTGCTAATCCTAATAACGAATTTAATTCATCACTTTCGCCATAGGTTTTTACTCTAATATGATTCTTAGGAATTCTGACACCTGCTAATAGAAAAGTTAACCCTGAATCCCCTGTTTTTGTCACAATTGAATTTTTCATAAGTTTCATTCCTGATTCTTTTCGAAAAAATATAAATTATATTTCTATTTTTTTGACACAAATTTATTAGTTTTTAAAAAAAGATTTATTTCTGAATTTTTGACAAAAAATA
>DAHXPE010000443.1 GCA_027364495.1 Candidatus Heimdallarchaeota archaeon
TAGAATATTTCATTAGTATTCATATTTGTAATTAGCATTTCATGGTTTTTAAACCTTTTGTTTCTAATTTAGAGCTGTTTGGGAATTTGTTAAAATAGAAGAAGATTTGAGCTTTTCGATAAAATTAAAGATCTTCATTAATAATAATAACTTTCGCAAAATTATTAAGTTTTTTTGTTATTAATATTGTCAATATTGTCTTGAATTTGATATTTATGAACATTTTTATCTTTTTATTTTTTGTACAAGGATTAATCGTGGTTTATTCTTTCCCTCCTATTAAAAGTAAATCTCTACAACCTAAAATTGTGAAATCTAAGAAAGTCTTCTCTCAGTTTTTATATTAAACAAAAATGGAATATTTATCTTTTCTTGAAAATCCAAATTATACTCTAATATTGTTTCCTTTCCATCTGCCTGAATCAATATTTCACCATCTGGTGCCACAATAAGAGAATTACCACCATAAATACCTGTTGGATCTTCACCTACTCTATTTAATGCAATCATTAAGGTTTGATGTTCAATAGCTCTAGCTTGAACAAGTGTCTTCCAATGTTGAATTCGAGTAATTGGCCATTCAGCACAAATTAAAAATATTTTTGCACCTTCATTTCTTTGATTCACATACAACTCAGCAAACCTTAAATCATAACAAATTGATAATCCTACCTGGCCAAAGATAGAATTTGTTGTGATAACTTTTTCTCCAGGCAAGAAAGCTAAATCTTCTTTTAATGGCTTGAATAAATGTATTTTTCTATAAAAAGATAAAATATCGCCAGAAGGATTAATTAGGACTCCGGTATTAAAGACTTTATTTTCAAATAGTTCTGGAACACTAGCATAGACAAAACTGTTCTTATTTTTAGCAATTTTTTTAAGAAATCCAACTATTTTGGATTCATTGAGAGATTGGGAGTTCGATTTGATTGCCTGTAAATCATATCCCGTTGCAAACAATTCTGGTAAAACAATTAAATTATTTTCTTGATTAAATGTAATACCATTTAATTTTCGAGTAATATGTTCGAAATTTTCTTCAGGCTTTCCAAAAATTACATTTATTTGAGCAAGAACAATATGAAATAATGAATCAGAGGTCAATAATAATCACATTTTAATTGCTGGGAAAAGTGTCTTTAAATATTATGACCGGTTCTTTACAGGCACATTCTTTTAAATTTCTCTGACTATCGTTATTTTTTGATTGTAAAAAAAATTCGTATTTCTCTCTATAATCCCAAAGCTTATTGCAGACTTTACATACCATACTTTTATTTGGATAAACCCAATTAATGGCACTTTGAAATGTAAAATAAGCTGGATCAATAATTTCTCTTTTTTCTTGCAAAAATTTAATAGCTTGATATGGAGTATAATGTAATTCTTTCATCAAGTAGGCACTTATCAACGTTGTAGATCGCGATATTCCAGCCATGCAATGTACCAAGACACTTTCTTTTCTTTTCATAGCGTCTTTAATAAATGAAACTCCTTTAGTTAATATCTCGTTTGTAAAAGGTTCTCCATCACTTAAAGTAATTAACAAATGATGAGTCGTTGGAACGTGGAATTCTTTTTGAGCTAGTATAGATACAATATAATGAATTTCATTTTCATTAAGTGCATCAAAATCTTGACTGGCTTCGATATCTCCTAACCACAAGTTAGGAAGTATATTATTCATACGAGGATATAAATGATTTATAGTGGATGTCTTATACAAATCTAGTTTATCTCTATTAATGAAATTACTCAATGAAAATTCTCAATTAAATTTAATTGTTGAGAGTTAATATATCCTCCTAATTAATAAATTTTTGATTTATTTGACTTTTATCCCAAGAAAGTTAGATAGTTAAGGTTTTTATTCAAAATTTTTTATAAAAGATGAATTACAATAAACTAGATTGTATTTGTATTAATTGTGAATTAATATCTTTAGCAAGAGAATTCAAATTATCTTTATCAAGTTCTTTACAATAATCAATGTTTAATGATATAACAGGTGATTCCTTAAATTGAATTATATTGTTTTTATGAGTTACTGACCAAGTCCCATCTGTCCAAACATTGAGAGTTGAAAATTTCTTTGAATTTAAAGTCGATAAAAAAAATGAAAGATTTTTTACTCCAGTTGGTTTTATATTAAGTCCATTTGCAATAAAACTATCTTTTTCCATAATTACATCAAAAATAAAAACATTTGAGGTTTAATTAATAGAAATGATACGTTATTAATATCTTTGATAAAAATTATCAGAATATTGATGAAAAGATTAATCCTAAGAATGGTAAGGATGCACCAGCCACAGCTGATAACTTTCCACCATACTGGTGAATATAGAACATAATATCACGTTTAACAGTTACTTCCATACTTTCACCATAAATAGATCCCTTTCCTTCTTCTAAAACTCGAACATTGAATATATGAATGCCGAAATTTCGTCTATAGACTTGAAACCAAACAGCATCTCCGACTTGTAAAATTCTAGATAATAAACCTACAATATCTTCTCCCGCACCTAATAAAGATAATGAATCTGATTGAATGTCCATCCCTTCTGCTTCATCTAAATATATATCATAGGTATCAGGGATAGTATTTGAACCTTCAGAAACTAATTTAACTTGTACAGGTCTTTTTTTAGAACCAAAATTGACCGAATCTTTATTTAACATAAAAATTAAAAGTCTAAATGGACGTCTATTTCCCATAACTTTGTATGGAGCTGTTGTGGAAATGTAAAGTTTATTATTCTTGAATACTTTAAGATTATCCGTAAGTTCAACTATCAGATTGTCAATAACATCAAAAATCTCTGGCGCTTTTCTATAGACCTTTTCCAAAATTTCTTGTAAAATTGTCCAGGTTATTCCAGAATTTTTTCCCTCAAAAAGCAGATCAACAATATCTTCAGATGTAAATAATTCAGCTAACTCTTTTTTAGTTTTTTCTAGCGTTATAGTTTTTGACATTGAATTGTTTAAGTACGCAAAGAGCAAAATTTTCTCTCTTGCTATCTCTAATTTTGTATTAGGATCTTCATTGGGTTCAAAATCTGCATTAAGGTTATTTAGAATAAATTCACCCCATTCATCCCATCTTGTTCGTGTTATTGGGTCTAAAAATGGAAAAACTGTATCAGTAAGAAAATTATCAATTTGGCTTGGAAGGGAAACTGGTTCATAATATTTCATTAAAGCACCTGGTTTTAAAGCAGGAGCATCAGGTAGAGTAACCAATAAAGCTATTCCGATAGCTATTAGGATAAGTGAAATAGCAATAAGTGTAATTAATGTCCGCAAAGTTGTTGCAGGTTTTGTACCAAGTAGTTTTATTAAATTTGGAGGAATATTTTGATTAGAAACA
Organism: Candidatus Heimdallarchaeota archaeon; assembly: GCA_027364495.1. The sequence continues at coordinate 3,380 of DAHXPE010000443.1, forward strand.
ATTACCCCTATCAATTGAGAAAAGATAAGAATAAAAGAAAATGTTAAGAATGAGATAAAAACAACAACACTTATTAAAAGCGAACTAGAAAAAACTGTCCTGATTTTTCCATTCATGTTATCAAAACCTTCTATGGATGAAATAGGAAATCCATTTTCTTCTAGCTTTTTTATTTCACTATTAAAATGCCTTGCTAAATTGTATCCTACCAAACTTACCGCAATACTATTTAAAAATAGCAAAAACCATAAAGGTTCTGCTAAAATGATTAAAATTGAATCAGGTTTAGAACCCCCTAATACTAACATTATTATAATTAATAGGGGTAAAATCAGCATTAATTTTATACCATATTTTTTACCATACGTCGTAATTGACATTTCAATCCTCTTATTATTTTATTTTGCGATATTCTTTACTTTTATTTTGTCCTAGTATTGATTTGAATTTTTATGTAATTAATTTACCAATAATAAAATTTAAAAAAAATAAAACTTCCTAATTTAATATAGTTAAAAAGGCCTTAGAAACCTACTAGATAAATTTTTATAAATTTTTAGCTATTTGTCTCGGTAAGATTGAAAAATGGTAAATTCTAAAACAAACCCTATTTTAAACGAATTGACTGAAACTAAAGAAGATTACCTAAGAGCTATTTATGTTCTTCAGCACCGTATTAATCATGCTCCAAAGGTTAGTGAAATTGCCCAGTATTTAGAAATTAAGAAAACTACGGTGAGTGAAGCGCTCAAATCTCTTACCGAAGCTGGATTCGTGATAAAAGAAAACTATCAACCTATTAGCTTAACTGAACAAGGATTAAAGATAGCAAAAAACTTAACTTGGAAACATAGGTTAATCGAAGTATTTTTATATAGGATGTTAGGGGTTGATATTGACAAAGTGCATCAAGAAGCTCATAAATTAGAGCATGCCTTTTCCGATGACGTTATGGAAAGAATTTTTAGCTTTTTGAATAATCCTGATGAATCGATTAAACTTTTCCAAGATTTAAAAAACGAAGGGAAAATTCTGACATGTCCTCATGGGCAGCCGTTACAATAATTTTTCAATGTTTAGAATTTTGAATTTTGAATATATATAAATCGTTTTAAATTGAGAGTAAATGCTTGATTTGGCTATTAATTTTAATTAGGTTTGAAAACTATGACTACTAAAAATTTAAAAGATTATAAGGATTTGCTTTTTGATAAAAAAGCAGTTGCACACTTAGCTATGGTACGTAAGAATAATATTCCTCATGTTTCACCGGTATGGTTCGATCTTTCTGAAAAAGATTATAATGATAAAATAATTAATGTTAATTCTGCAAAAGGAAGAGTCAAAGCAAATAGTCTAGCTGTTGGTTCCAAAGTTTCTCTCTCAATCGTGGATCCAGATGATATATATCGTTACATTGGAATTAACGGTGAAATACGAAAAGTTATTGACGGCTCTGAAGCCAAGGACCACATTGATAAATTAGCTTTCAAATATCTTGGAAAAGAAAAATATCCCAATGCTAAACCTGGTGAACAACGGGTGAAATATGTTATTAAAATTGAAAGTATTTTTTAAATAGTAATTGAAAGTAATTATGCCTTTTTGTTCTAAATGGTCGACGACAAGTCCTTTTGTTCTCTTTTGTAATAGCAATATTTATTAGCAGAAACATTTTCTATTTTTTTACTTTTCTTTTTTGAAACGGTTTCAAGTTCAACTTCTTCGTCTAATTCAAGTACTTCTTCTTCTAAATCAAATTCATCTAATTCATCAAGCTCAGACATATAATTGTACTACCTTTTCTTAATTTTATATTTCAGTAATGATTTACAATATGATTACCCACCAATTCACGCTATAAAATAATACGGGGCACCATGTTGAAAGTAAAGATGTTACAATCATTATGCGTAATCAAATAATAATTCCGACAAAAATAATGAAATACTCTTAATAATAAAAATTATTATTAAAAACTATTTTAAGAAAAAAATTATCTATGTTTATTAAAAATATAAAAAAAATACTTATTTTACTTAATTATTTCCAATTTTCTTGATTTATATACCAAAGATTTTGATTAATTAGTGATTTAGCTTTTATCATAAAAAATATTAGGCGATAAATAAAAAGAAAAAAAAGAAATGATTCTGATCTTCCCGGTGTAGGTCCGACAACCGCAAAAAAATTGTCCGAAGCAGGCTTTGATTCTTTGATGTCAATAGCTGCTGCTTCTGTTGCTGAGTTAACAGCAATTGCAAGCTTAGGATCAAAAACAGCA
>DAHXPE010000448.1 GCA_027364495.1 Candidatus Heimdallarchaeota archaeon
AAAAACTTGCAAAGATATTCATGCAGATTGTCATATCAGTCATATTTTTCAGCTCAAAGATGAACCTCGGATAGATTAATTATTCTTGGTAGTTGAAACTGCTGTCCTTTGAGTAATTTTTGCATATAGAAACCATGCAAATATTTCATAGTACAGACATCATAAAAAAATATTATCTGATCCATATCAGAGATAGTTAAAAGGAATGGAACTGATTGAAAGTCAAAAAGCAGAAGTTTTTCTAAAATATTTCTTTGTATGAAGTCTGATTCTAGTTCCGGTAGAAGTACTTTTACCAAAAAAAATATTGGAATGACTTTAAATTCCAGCTTATTAGTTCTTGTTTCAAAAGTAAAAACAGAATTCTCGAAACTCAAAGAATAAGATGCATCATAAGACATTGCAAGAGTATTTACTAAGTAAAGTTCCTCATATACAGCCATACATATGATAAGCCGTTCCATAATGGTTGAAAATTTAGTGAACAGGAAACGATATTCTTCTGATGATTCTTTTAGAATTGAAGAAAATATTATATGATCAAATCTGGGATAACTGTCTGAAAGTACTGTTATTCCTCTTGAGGATTGCTCAGTAAGAATTTTTATTTTTAGATTTTTAGATTCTGCTTGAAATTTATTATATGATTCAGTTAAAGTGGGTGTTAATTCTATAATTGAAGAAATCTCTTTATTTATAAGATTAAAAATAGTAGTTGTTAGTGAATGATCCAATTTGCTGGAAAGGTTAAACTCTGAAAATCTTTCTTCATAAAATTGTATGGATTGATCTTTAACAAGCGAAAGGAATTTTTTTTGGTAGTCAGTCTGACGAATGTTTAGTTGCATAATAAAATAATTAATTACCTTTTATAGGAAAAAAATCGGCGATGATACCTATCATATAAAAGTTTTTACTAAAACGGATGATTAAATTATCAAAGTACTACTGAATTAGGAAGATCTTTTTTTAAAAATACATTTACAACTAATTTCGAGTACAATAAATGAATACAGAAATGAGACAAATCCAAATTCGTAATAAACTCCATTAAATCCTTGGGTTAAAAAAATGTTCAAAAAATTATAGATAATGTCTTGCTATCCTTGTTCCCAAAACTTCACTTTATAATTACCTGGCCAATCAGGATTTGAGCTCCAAGCCATTCAGGTGGAGTTTTAAACCATCTCTTATTCCAATAGTAACGATAATCCTCTGCTTCACCAATACTCAAATAACTAATGACTAATTTTCCAACTCTTTCAGTTGATTTATTTTGTTATGAGTCCATACAGTTGCATTTGTTCCATCTTCTGAGTAATCAATGACAAATAAATTCATATTGGAATTTTTTATATTTGCAAATTGACATTTTGAAGTTGATAACCCCAATGATTTATTTTTATCGTAGTTGATGTGCTATATTCATTTTAGAATTAGAAATCAAAAAAATTGGATTACTAAAAGAGCTATGAATTTTTCATTTCTTTTGTCCAAATAGTATCAATCTTAATTTTTCTTTTAATATCTTTTTTATAAACTAAATAGATTTCTAAATTAATCTGTCTGTTAAAAAGAGCTTTTAATCTTTATTTTTTTTTAATTTTTAAAAAAATGAAGTTATAAATTTATGTAATGCATAAAAGGAAAATTTTTAATTTTAAAAAATCAAAAAAAATAATTACTCCGGTGTACCTAACCAGTTATCTTGATTATGATTATATTTTTTGCTGATTTCACGAATTTTATATTTTTTTTCTTGTTGCATCATAGTTTCACCTCTGTTAAGATATTAGCCCTTTAATTGTTAGTGCTTGAAATATTAATTCCGTACGTTTAAATAGAAAATCTCATTGGATCTTTCAATTTTCAAGGAAATTTTACATGGTTTTGAATAAAAAAGGTTAGAAACTGTTGAATTAATATTTATTTTATAATCACTAATCAATTCATAATTGAAATTGATAAGGATTCTTATTTAATCTTATCTAATTATAATTTTTTTATTCTCCTGATTGCTGAGTTGCACAATCATAGCAGATAGTATCGAATTCTGAAAAAAAACATTCAGGACATAAATGCCTTGTACACGAATTGCATTCTATAAGTTGATCTGATAATACTTCAGTATCGCATTCATCACAGAGAGACATCGTTGAATTAGCGATGTAATCTAAATCAACTTCTAATTCATTTAAAGGAAGAAAAAAATCTGATGAATGTAGTACAAAAGACATAATTTAAAATTGTTATTTTTTTAATTTTAGTTAACTCCTCACCAGCTTAAAAATCAAAACTTATTAAATTATTTCTCTGGTAGATCAACAACCCATAAATGAACCTTTTTATCACTAATATAATAACCAATGCCATTTTCGGTATTCAACTTGGTAAAGCGTTTTTCTATTTGTTCATCAGAAATCGTTTTAATATGATCAATTGATTTTTCCAAAAGATTGAGTAGTTCGTCTTTGATTGAAAGTCGTTCTTGTTCGCTCATAGTAATCACATAGGTAAATGTATAGTCTTTATATAGTTAAATTGCATATTAAAGAATTTATCAAATCTTCTAAAATATGATTACTACTTCCGTAACTTTGTGAACGAAAAGAATAATTTTTGTATAAAAAGAGATTTCATTTTATTTATGGTTCTTATGAATCGCTATAATATCATTATTTTGACTTTTTGCGCTTTAATAATAATTTCAGCTTATTCTGCTAATTCAATAAGTATGAATATGAAAACTGCATACACATCTGATACTAAAGTAAGTTCATCACAAAATACTGTACTACAACTTCAGCTTTTTGCTGACAAACGTTTTATTACAACTGGTGATAGGGTAAATATCACATTTTATGTCTTTTCAAGTAATTTTACTTTTCAACAAAATGTTGTGGTGACTTTCACTTTTGCTGGGGTCCAATTTACTGAATTATCAGCATCTCATCTCACATCATTCTTATTAGGAATCAATGGTACATACACACAGGTATCTTTAGTTGGGTCAGTTAGTTCTGATCAACAGAGTCTGGTCTTTTATGGTGTAAGTCAAAAACCTACTTGTTTATCATCCTGTTTGCAAGCTCAGATGAATATCTCTCAATTACAGGTCTTTAATAATTTCAATGGATCATTTTTAGTTTCAATACTATCTAATGAACAATGGTTTTACCCAACTGACATGTTGGATGTCCGTTTACCAAATCAGCAACTGTCTCTTTATTTACAACCGACTAATCAATCTTATTATGGATCTAATCTTGGTTATGAATATAATCTCACAATTTCGATTCCAGTTCCTATATTAAATCCTGGATCTTATTCTTTTCAATTTGATTATTATTCTAGATATTACCCACTCCTTAATACCACCAAACAATTCACTCTGGCTAGTAGTAGCATAGGTTATACCATAACAAATAGCTCTGTGAATCGGCTTAATATTGGTGAGTCTCCAAAAGATTTTGTCACTTATCAATTTGGTTTTAACATAGCTAATTTTCAATATTTATATTTTATCTCTAATGCTCAATCTATCGTTTTTTCAGCAAGTAGTTCTGTTAATAATGTGCTGTTACAATTACCTATCTCAATTCAATTCTATAATCCAGTCGGAACCTATTATCTAAATTTAGAACTTGTTAAAAACAATGTAATACTATATACTCGGTTAATCCCGATAACTGTCTATGATAATATAATTACTGATCTGGTGTTTAATAATCAATTGTCAGGTACTCAATTAAGCATACAATTTCAACTTAACACTTATATTGAGGACACATTGGTTAATATACCAACTAACGTAAGTATCCTTAATGCTAATACACTGCAATCCTTGCAAAAAATATCTGTTTATGGTATACAATATTTTACACTCACTTTCCCTAATGTTAAAAGCATTCCAACGTTGTTAGAGGTAATAACAAACTCAAGTAATTCACTTTATCATGCTGGAATAAAATTTTTTCCTATATATTACAAAGAAGCAACAAATATAACTTCAAATTATAATCAATCCATCCAAGTAGAACGATCACAACAAATACAATTACTTGCCCAAGTTACAGCAACCAAAACAAACGTCAGTGTAACCCAAGGAATGGTTAATTTACAAATAGACGGTATTACCATACAAGAATTAAACTTAAACTTCACAAATGTTTTTACTTATGTCATACCATCAACAGAACCGGTAGGATTACATACCTTACAACTAAATTATTTAGGAACAGATACTTTACAGGCATCTACGATAAGTTATAATCTTGTAGTTTATAGTAATGTCCATTTTTCTGATGTGACTATTAATAATACATTTACCAACCCAACAACTCCTATTTTAGTCACTGGTCTTGTTCTGGATGAAAATAATAACGGTGTGATTACTAAAGTGGCTATAATTGATTCTAACAACTCTATAATCGATCAAACCGTTACTAATTCCAATGGTCAATTTTCATTTATTATTTTAAATACCAATATAATGGGTTATTACAACTATAAATTACAGGCTATGACAGTTAATTACTACAAATCAGCTGAATATCAATTTAATCTTTTACAGAACAATGTTTTTTCTGTGTCAATTCAAGCTAATGAAACAATGACTTTAGGAACTGCATCAATAACAGGTGATATTTATGGCGAATATCAGCTTAGTTATTTTACGACAGGATCAAGAAATTATAATCTTTCATTATTAAATTTAAATAATGTAGGTAAGATTCAAACTAACTTTCTTACTCCAAACGTTATTGGACCAGTTTATTTTAACATAACAAATATCAGAAATCCAACTCAGACTTGGGTTCAAAAATTTATTCTTTATAAAACTCCCAATGTGATAATTCAGCAATTAAACGATGCCTTTGTAGGTGAAAAAGTAAATATTTCTATACAATCAGATGTATATTATACATTATTCTTCAATAGTAAATTAGTGGTCAGTCAATTAGTATTTATTAATAAAACTATCGTTTCTTTAAATGTAGATACCAAAGGAATTAATACTCTCAAATTAGTGTTTTCATCGGAATACTTTACTATTAATGCGATAACTAAAGAAATATTTGTTTATGAACAGGTTATACTGAAACAGACCATCCCTGCAAAAATAAATGAGAATACAAATATAACTGTTTATTTGCAAGTCGACAATAATTTAGATGTTCCACTTGGAAATGTGCAAATTGAATTCATTTATAAAGGAACAATCTTATTTAACGAGACCACTGATAATAAAGGGTTTTTAAAAACTTTTATATCTGTTAATGATGCCCTCTCTTATTATTCTTTCCGTATAGTGGGTAATAAGGACCAGTATATCAAACAAGAAGATTTTCCTGTTGATTCTATTCTCATCAGGACTCTTGAAATCACCAGTAATATTAATTCACTATCTTTTAACGATTTAACTCCAACAATTGTAAGTTTTACTGTTATATATAAAAATACTGGTCAACTTGCTCCTTTGGTGAACATGACTATTGTCATCTTTAATGGACTGCATCAAAAATTAGTGCAAAATGTCACAACATCAAATTCAGGATCAATAACCATTCAGATAAAAGAGCCAATTGGAAATTATATTTTGACAATTTTGACTAATGATCCCAATTATATCATGGGAAAAAGCGTTTACACTTTCCAGGTAGAAGGTTTTAACGTTATAGATAATCCATTTATAGTCCCAACCTTTTTACTAGGAGGAATAGGAATTATGATCATAATTAAGAAAAAATCATTAAGATAGAGAACTCTTATAAAAAAAGAAATCTATTTTAAAATAATTGTCCAATGCATGACCAAATACTCATAGATTCTTTCTTATAGCACAAAAAAATAATTTGTAAAGCAAAAATAATGAATTTGTTGTAAAGTTTTAGATTGAAAACCTTTTTCTTAATCAAATTTATAATTGATCAAGCAGGTACGATAGGGGAGAATTGAACTCCCAATCTGACATGGGGAGCGCCAGATATTACCACGAGAATACTGTCGTAATGGAAATTGAAATATGTGTATAAGGATTATAAAAAATTATTTCATCGTATCCGAGATATAATGATAAAAAAATCAATTCATTGTTTCGTTTTCTTATATTTTTTATATTTAAAGGAAGTAATCCTTTTCATTGATATCTATTGAAAGATAGGACAATTTATGAAAAGTTAGCTGAACAATGTTTCCCTTTCAAAAACTTCAAAACTCACCAACGTGAGCAATTAGAGGCGTTACTACAGAATGACAAAGTTCTCTGGGAAGCACCTACTGGATTTGGAAAAACTGTTATTGCTATTACAGCAACTATCCCCTATTTACTTGATAACCAAATTAAAAAGATTTTTGTCTTTGTCAGAACCAAAACTCAGGTTTATCGAATTTTAGATGAATGTGCCAAAATTTCTACTAAAATATTCGATGAACGACATAGGAAACTTATTTTCATTCCCTTAGTTGCTAAACATGATCTTTGTGTTCATACTAAAAAGAATACCATGAAACAAGTTGATTGCGCTCTTATTAAATGTCCCTTGAAAGAAAAACCCATACCTGAGTCTGCAATTGATAAAATTCGTAACAAATTATTCATGGCAAATATAAGAAAGACCGACGATTATATTCCGCTTGTAAAAGAAGTTAAGGATCTTGAGCATCATTGTCCTTATTATGTTCTCTATCCTTTTGTTAAACAGGCTGATATCGTAATTACAACTCATGCATGGCTTACTAATTCCGCATTAAAGAATATTTTTGAAAAAGATTTTAATTTTCTCGATGTCAGCCAATATGGCATTATTCTTGATGAGGTTCATAATTTCAGACCTGCTAGGACCTTTCAACTTGATCTTAGCCTTTTAGATGAAATATTACAGACAAAATTAACTCTTCAAAGTTTGAAATTTATTCAACAACTCAAGGATTATATCTTAACTTTTATTAACAAAGGTGAATATTATGTCCAACCATTTCTCAACGATCAAAACTCCTGGAAATTACAATTGTTAGATCAGGATTATTTTGCGCTTGTTGAATCAGATCACCATTACAAATTCTTCAGAGAAATTCACATTATTAGTGAAATTAAATCATTTTTCGATGCTATCTATCATATTTGGTATATTGACAAAAAGATCGATGAACGTAATAACAAGCAAGTTTTAGTTTATTACCTCGTAAAAGAAATCGTTTTTCCGGGAAAAATATTTGAGTCTATCAAATATGCTAAAAGGTCAATTTACATGTCTGGAACCCTTTTTCCATTGCCTGCTTACAGAGATTTGTATGAAATCAATGATTTTTCTCTACTTGCCGTTAAAAAGGAAGTTCAAAACATATTGTATGTTATCGAAAATGATCCTCGCCTTTCATCTATGTTTAAGAATCGAACGAAAGCATTGTTTTCGACATTGGCTATTTTTATCTATCAATGCCATTTAGTGAATTCTGCTCATACTATCGTTTTTAATACTTCTAAAGAATTCAGTCGAGAGTTACAAATATCTTTAGAATCCTACATAGATTCAAAGGATAAAAGGTTTACTATCTATGGAGAATCAACTTCTGCTGCCAATCAACAAATGATTGAAACTCTACGATATACGGATCATGATATTATTCTAGCTACTTTAGGCGGTAGTTTAAGTGAAGGTGTTGAAATTAGAGATCCTGCTACCAAAAAATCTAAAATTAGACTTGTAATTCTTACTGGAATTCCCTATCCTCCTCCTAATGTCGAAAATGACTTATTAGAGAAAATTTTTACAAAATACTTAGGTAAGGCTAAATCAGAATTATTTCTTAAAGATTTAAATGTGTATCAAAAGATCCAGCAAGCTGCAGGACGTGGTATAAGATCACATGATATTGATTACTGCGCAATAATATGTACGGATTTTCGCTTACAACGATATACTATATGGAATAATTTTATTCCAACAAAAAATATTAGCCTTATACTTACAAAATTACAAGCCTTTTATAACGATAATAAATACATAGATGAAGAATTAACGTTAAAATACAATCAACAAAAGGAAGAAGAGCAGAAAAGATCTAAATTACGCTTAAGACAGTCAAGTTTGCCCAATTGAATATAAATTTTAAAATATCCAAGCAAAAATTATAAAGCATTTCTTGCCAAAGTATGAAATATCAAGATTTTCCATCTTCTTAATAGTTTATTATAATCTGTTATAGGAAATATTTGTTTAGTAAATACTGTTCATTTTTTTATTAATTTTAGAAAAGACATTATTAACTTTAACGTTAATTAATAAGTATTAATTGCCCATAATGAAGATTATTAGAACATAAATGCTAATGATGCTTCATTGAATATATTTATAAATTACAATGCAGATATTAATATATAAGCACAATTGTTATAAAATAATATAGCAAGGATTGGTAACGAAAATGATTTATAAAATATATAAAAAAAATACTTCCAAGCTAATAGACATGGATGAAGGAATAATTCATACTATTCACTTTAATAAAGTTGCGTGCGGTTTAGATGTTAATTTGTCTGATTTATGTCAATGTAAATCCATAAAATCCTTTGGCGATAAAAGAAAGCATTGTGAAGAATGCCATCAAGTAATTTATGGTTATTAATCATTTTGCTAATAATCAATTATTATTCCTGTCCCTTTTCTTAATTGATCCGCTTTAATTGACAACTAGTGTGGATTTTATTTGAATTTTTTCCTGATAAGTAAAGAAGAAATTAGAACTTTAACGTTTAATTGAAAATTCTTCTTCCAAAACGATTCGGCTTAGTTGTGACTTTTCACCAAAATGGTTAATGTAATCCTGTCTTAATCGTGTTGCATGTTCTTTATAATACTTTTCAAGTTGTTCTTTTCCTAATGTCTCATAAATGGTTATATAATTTCCTGGTGCTGATCCATCCGTTACCTTAAATCTTTTAGCCGAATGGAATAATTTTGTATTCAAGACATCTGGTAAATGAGTCTTATCCATATATTCTACCCAATCTGGAACATATTTTTCATCTATTTTGGTCCATACACAATAAAGAATTCGCTCTTTAGCCATGCTAATCACTTTTATTTTTAATTATATCATAAATTTTATCATTTAAGTAATAATTTTAGTATTCTAATTTGTTATTGCTATTCTATTTTTCTTTCAAATTTACATATCTGCTATTAATCCAAAAAAGAATTTCATCTCCGTATTCACTCCAAAGAGATTCACTTAATCCTTCAACATTTAATAAACTAATTGAATCAAACGAATAGGCTGTCTTAATAGATATTTTCTTTATAGCATAAGTCGATAAAAGTAATTCCTGGTGAATATCGAGTGATCTAGCCTTTATTTTTCTCCATTGCATCAGAATTTGAAATGTTCTGTTTATATCATTCATTAAATCAAAATTACCAAATGCAATTTCTAAAAATTCCTTTAATGAAAATTGATCAATGAATTTTTTATTGATCGACGAATATATTTCTTTATGAAATTCATATTCATAAAATAATAAATATCTATTCTCCTCAAATTCATGGGAAGTTGAATTAATAATAGATAATAAAGATTCTATTAGGTATGTATTTTTTCTCTGATTCTTTGACAAAATTCTTTTTAATGCTATCTCAGTCTTTGGTTTTTGATTTATTATATTATAAAATTGAGTTTTTCCTAAGATGAAGAAAAATGGTTTATTTGATTGTTTTGCTAATTTCGTACGTAATTTATGAATTCGTACAGATAATAATTTATCTATTGGATCAGTAAATCCATAGGAATATCTTAATTGGAATAAATAATCAGTTATTGCTATTTGAGGAGGTTTTATCAGTTCATAAGATTTGGATAATCGAGATAAATTATCTGAATAACCTTTCTTTAGCAATAATTCATTCAAGTAATCACAAATTGGAATTAAATAAGCTACATCTGAAGCAGCATAATTTTGAGCATCAAAGGCTATTGGTCTAATCCTCCAATCAATTTTCTGAAATTTATGTTTCTCTTCATGATCTATAATAGGACCATAAAAAGTATTTACGACTTTATCAAGACCAAATTTAGTATTAAGATTATAAGTAATTCTATAAAGATGTGATGCATCAACTACACTTTTTATTTCACAGTGAAGAAGATTTTTAATCATTACTATGTCTTGTTCGCAATCAAAAAATACCTTTTCTATTTTTGGATTTTCAAATATCTGTTTAAGAGCTTTAGGGTATAATTTTTCAGTATCTATCAAAAATTGTTGTTCTGCTGTTCCAATTTGGATAAGTGAGATTTTATCACGAAATCTTCTCATGGCTGGATATTCGACATCAATTGCTAATATTAGGCTTGATTGCAAAAAAGGGAGATAATCGTTTAATTCTTTCTCTGTACCAATATAAACTGGCTTTATTACGACTTGACTTGGATTCAAAGTCGGTATTCGGTCCGTTAGTATCTCATTCATTTTTTAAACACTATATTCCTCTTTAAAATAAATCTATTTAAGACAACAATTAATGAATTTAAGAAGACTAGGTAAGTTGTGTATCATCCTGCTAATAAAAATGGAATCAATTCATCCCTTAAATTTTTTGCTAGAGACTAGTTCAAATTTTTATGACATGGATTAAAGACCTCGCATTTAGAAGCATTTTCATGGGCATTCAATTACGTTCTGGCCTACTAAATTAAAAATATGCAGTATTCACAAAAAAGAGCAGAATCATTTTAGGTATAAAAAGAACAAATCTATGTCCATCAGGTGTTTTGTATTGGACATTATTTTCAAACAACAAGCCCAAAAAATTAGTTTTAGTCTTATACTTATTATTTTTTATTTACTATCACTGTTGGCAATATCAAATATTATTATAGCCTTTATTTTGACTTTAAATGTCTTTTATTTTTTAATAGAATTATTTCATGATAAATTGTTTCCCAAAACGAAAATATATAAACCATTGAAACCTGTTCCTGAATCATTTCCTTTACTCCATTCAGAATCTGATATTCTACCAGAAAATATAAAAAAAATACTTAAAATAAATAATATAGAACAAGTTTCAATATCTGAAGAAAAAACTGTTGATGCAGATAGTTATATTTTAATTACAGCTATTCAAAAAGCTGAATCACTCGTCGATGAAAAAATAAAACAATTGCAATCTAGGCTTATACTTAAAAAATCTGAATTAATTAAAGTTCAGGATGAAATTAAGGATGAGTTAGCAAAATCTTTACCAAATGTTCAAAATTTAGATGAGAATTGGATTGAATGGTTACCATTAGCATTACATGATAAAATCAACCATTTAGAGGTCTATTGTGAAAAATGTGGAAGAGTTTTTCTAATCCAGGACACAATCTATGAAATTAAAAAAGAACCAGATCATTTTAAAGTAACTGCTAGTCATCAACAAGACAAAGAACAGCACATAAATTCTATTAAAGTAACCTTAGAGTCGTTTGAGATATTATCAAAACCTGTTCTTGAAATACAGCAGTCAAAGGAGGTTGAAGCATGATTAATCATGCATATTTCATTTTTTTTTATCCTATTGATACCTTTTATACAACAGGTATCGGCAGCAAAGAAAATAATTAAAAGATTCATTCACAGAAGACACAACAATTCAGGATTATTTATTTGGTATAACTATTAATGATTCTTTTGACTTCCATAATGCAACTTTAACCGTTTTTATGGGTTGAAAATATAAGGTAAATAAATAGTCCAAATACATCTCAATACTTCCCAAGATCCTTTAACAATTTCTTTTCAAGCACAAAACAATTCAACAAGTCAGCAATCTAATAAAGAGCCATTTTCAATTAATAGGCTAATAATGTTCTCTAGTTTTTCATTTTAAACATATTACTTACTAAAATTGTTTTATTTTATGATTCCAGATCTCTAAAGTAAAATTTTTACTTATTCCATGTATTTAGTTAAATTCTATTTGTTTAAATCTTTTTTACATCTTATTTCTTTGTTAGCTATGAATTTATTGTTAAATTTACTATCAGCTATAAAAAAAAAACTTTAATATATTAGAAAAGAGTAAAGTCTTTATTTAAAATCTAAAAAAATAATAAAAAACCAATTTCTTTTATCGGGTTAAAAAAATTAGTAAATTACATTTTATATTTTAAATTAAGATAAATTTAGCAATATTTTTGTTTATATTTATAAGGATCCTTTCTATAAAGTAAAATTATTTTAAGAATTATAATTTATAATTACTGAATTTTTTAGATTTTAATTAAGATTGGAAAATAAAAATT
>DAHXPE010000458.1 GCA_027364495.1 Candidatus Heimdallarchaeota archaeon
TGGTTGAAAATTTAGTGAACAGGAAACGATATTCTTCTGATGATTCTTTTAGAATTGAAGAAAATATTATATGATCAAATCTGGGATAACTGTCTGAATATCTTTGCAAGTTTTTTGACACCGCATTTTTATAATAAACTAAGCTATCCAAATTCTAAAATTGCTATTTATTATAATTCTTTTGATTTTGAAATATTTTCGGTAATATCGTTTGAAGAAAAGGAAGCAATTAAAGATGTAACTCCGTTCAGTGATTACATTACCTTATTAGCTGATGCGGATACCAAGATAGATTATCAGAATCAAAAAATTGGTTTGGTCAATATCGATCCAAAAAATCAAATAATACAGGATTCAATTGTTTTAGTTAGGTTGCCTTCTCTAATGGAGACGCATAAACAGGCAAGAATTGACTTCTTGACACCAAGGGTAAAAGGATTTTTTATACCATTCTGGGTTGATTATTTCAAACCTGAAACATTAACAGAGCAGGAAGGTCCTAAGGACATAAACAAAGCAAAAGAAACTATTGAACAGGCAATAGATGTTTATTGTACGCAGAATAATTTACAAAGAGAATTAATAAGTTCATATCATCAATTTGTTGAACATATAGCATCGGACCTTTTCAAATT
Source organism: Candidatus Heimdallarchaeota archaeon (assembly GCA_027364495.1). The sequence goes on from DAHXPE010000458.1 coordinate 636, forward strand.
TAGAATGAGTGTAGCAGATGAAATAAGATTGCGAGAAGAAGCAAATCAATTAGATCAGGGAGTAGAAATTTATCCTGAAATTTTGCTCCGCGCTATTGACTTATTGGAGTTTTTAAAATGAAAAAATCCTTTATTGTATTTGTTATCTTACTTTTTCCAATGTTTTATATTGTAGGTCCAATTAGAGCAGCATCATCTTATCCAGAGGTACTTGAGACAAACCTACCATTTGAGAATATTTTTTATAATTTTACAGCTTCAAATAATAATATAACCGTTCAAAGGATCTTTAACATGAGCGAGTTCAGGGATGTAACCTTTGCAGATATTTTAATAGAGCAAGCAGGACAATTAATATCAAATATTACCTTAACAGCGCAAATTAATAGGGTAAATGCTACAAATACTCATATAGAAAGCAATTTATTTGATCAGGAAAAGATTTTATTTGTTCTGGATGATCGGGCAATGTTACTAGCAAAGGATTCAAATGTATTGCTACTTAGTATTAAAGTGAGTTTCAGGAAGCCAAATGCATGGGATGGATTTCAACATAAATGGTACACTATCCGATTCGACGCAATAACCATAAAAACAGCTTATAGACAAAATGTTCAAGCAATAAACTCACAATTAAATCAAACAAATAGCGCATTTACGGCCTTAATAATAGATCCTAGTTATCAGATAGCTACGCAAGGGGTTATATTTGCAAATAAATCAAATGTATATTCGTTATATGCCTACCAGCTGATTTTTTATATAATTGTACCAAAAAATATGAAATCAAATTATTATTTAAATGTAAGTTTTACATTTGATCAAGGGTTCAGTTTACGATCAATAAATATTGATCAATTTGGTTTGATTTCTTCGAGTACAACTTCAGCAGGTATCAGCTATACTTTTAGATATATTTCGAATAATCCAAGCAATCAATCATTGGTAGAAGGAATGTTGCAATTTAATCCCAAAAATGAAGGTATGTATCATATAGGGATAACTGGTAATTTCTTTATAACAAACAACTATAAAATTTTTCCTGGAAGTCCGGACATGGATCTATTTTTATTTATTAATGCAACCTTGATTATTCCTCTAGCTGTTTTGTCAAAATTAATTTATAGAAGATTATTTTATTGAACATTTTATATGACAATTGACGCAATTTTTCTTTCTAAAAAATTTTAACGTTTATTTTATGATTTATAAAAAAACTAGAGTTAAAAAAGAAATATAAAATTAATTTGAATTACAAATTGAAGTCATTGTAATTGAACTAATAGCAATTTGAAAAGAATTTAATGCCAAGTCAACATGATCTGGGTTATATTTTTTATCTCTATAAGTTTCAGAAAAAGAAAAATTCTCCATATAAAATTTTACGGATATAGCTACGCCTTCAACCACTAAATGTGTGAATGGATCAAAAAACTTTGATTTGTTATCTTCATAATTCATTGACATTTCCTCTTAGATTAGTTTAATTCTTTAAATTAAAGTAATCTTCACCTTTTTTTTAATTTTATAAATAAATTATTCTGTGCAAAAATTTCATTACCTACAATGTTCTTTTTGTATTTAAATCATAATGAAACAAGATTATGCTCGAATCCAATTCTCAATCAGCTATCCTTATTTATCATTCCCCTTGTGCTACTTCCCTTAATGGGACTATAATTACCTTTATTGAATGTGTTGAAAAACCCGTAATTTTTTCTGTAATCTCTAAAAATTTTCTCTTAATATATATGATTAATCCTGAATTTAACATTGGATCTTTTCTAATAGAACTTAAAGAAAATTCTGGAAATTTTCAAATTCCCTTGAATTTATTTGAATATGATCTTTTATGCCTTAGAAAATATGATAGTACATATAATCTTGGTTTGTATTCTTTTTTTACTAGTTATGACCATGTTATAATCGATACTTTAAAATTTTCAAATCTTGAAGATTTTTATAGTTATACATTACCTGAATGCTATGGTCCATTCTTTAATTATGATATGTATAGTAGGTTTAGCCAGACAAGTGATTTTACTGAGATTAGTAATTTCGTCCGTTCTATTATGTTTTCTAAACTCGTTCTTTTAATTGATTTGCTAAGTACTCATTATTTTATACAGGGGCTGACCAAAGAAATAAATATTGTCATTCAAGGGAGATCTGTTATTTCATTACCTGAAAATTCCTGTCTATTAGACATCCAAACTACTGGCCTTAATCCAGACTCAAAAATAATTCTTTTTTCATTGTATTCAGGTAATTCATATACTAGTTACTTTTTAAACGATACTTCACTGGAAGGTCAAGAAAATTTTAGAGCTTTTATAGAACATTCTTTTCAATTCTTCGAATCAATATACGTTTTCAATAATAGTTTTGAAAAAATCTTTTTCCCCGAATGCACTAAATTTATTGATATCAAATTTAATAAATATAAGTATTGGACAACTGCAAGGCAGATTGTTCATTTACCCTTTTATCATATTGAATTCGATCCGGGTTCTGGTAAGAATGTACCTATCTGGTATTCTTTTTACTTCCAATCCCAAGATGAAACATGGAAAAAGTTGCTTTTAATGCGGACTGTAGTAAACATTCTGACCAAATTAGCTATTCTATCGACCAACGAAATTTTTATTCCTTTTAATGATCCTATCATTGCTGATCTTAGAAGAGTTAAACCAAAAATGGATTTTTTAAAAGAATTTAAAGATTCAAAAAAGAATTTGCTTAAAAAAAAGATATTTTATCACCCTATAGAATTTTTTATTACATATAAGTATGCTAATGGACAATATTCCGAAATGTACTGCGAAAAAATGCTTTCATTTGATGAAAAAGATACTGAAGGGAAGTTATAGATAAATGAATGATTTATTCTAGAAAAAATTAGACATATAACTCAATTTTCTTTTCAATTTAGTTTCAAGTAATAGTATACTCTTATATGATGAATTGAGTACATCTTTAGTTTCAGAAGAAGAGAAGTATCAAGTCATTGAACAAGGTATTTTTTAATGTTCCCTAACTTTCCGAAACACATACCTTTAATAATTGGAGTACAAAGGCTTTGAGTATATCATTTAGGCAATTATTTTCGAAATTGGAAAATTTTTTGGCTTATTTGAACCGAATAGAATGTTTTAAATTAGGTTTGATGTATAAGATAAAAGAAGAAAAAAATGATGAGACCCAAGACAATAGGTATCTATCTTATCATCTTATGTATTATATTATCGGGATGGAGTAGTAAAGGGTTAATAATAAATACCCAATCAAATCAAGAAACAGGTATTCATAACCAAGCTGAAGGTTATCAGGTTAATCAGAATAATTATTTACGAAATAATGTAACAATAAAAACGAATAATTATCAAGTAAATAATCGAGCAGCCTTACTTTCATCTAAATCAGAGTCAGTAACATCTGTTAAAGCAAACTTGAATAGTACTGGATTTATTTCAACATGGCAAACAAATATTACCAGTCCAGCTAGTAGCAATGCTAATCAAATTACATTACCTCTAATATCTGCTGGAACATATGACTTTAATGTCTCTTGGGGTGATAGAAGTTCTAGTCTAATTACAACTTACGACCAGTCAGCAGTAACTCACACCTATAGCGCTCCAGGGACATATACCTTGAATATTACAGGAACAATTGTTGGTTGGAGATTTAATGGAAAAGGTGATGCCATAAAGCTCATTCAAATATCAAATTGGGGACCTTTGAGACTCGGAAATGCTGGGTTTTATTTTTATGGAGCTACAAATTTGGTTTTAACAACAACAGATGCACTGGATTTGATTGGTACAACGAATTTTGAAGGAATGTTTGAATATTGCACTAGATTAGCAAGCTCAGGAGACCTGAATTCTTGGGATCTTTCACGAGTAACCGATCTGAGCAGCATGTTTATTGGAGCATCAAGTTTTAACCAATCCCTTGATTCATGGAATGTTTCACGAGTAACCAACCTGAGAAGTATGTTTGCTGGTGCAACCAGTTTTAACCAACCAATTGATTCATGGAATGTTTCAAATGTAACTAATATGAATTCTATGTTTGCTGGTGCAACCAGTTTTAACCAACCACTTGATTCATGGAATGTTTCAAGGGTAACTGATATGAGCTATATGTTTTTTGGTGCAACCAGTTTTAATAAATCAATTGAATCCTGGAATGTTTCAAATGTAACTAATATGGAATCTATGTTTTCTGGTGCAACCAATTTTAACCAGTCACTTGCTTCATGGGATGTTTCAAAGGTAACTGACATGATTAGTATGTTTGAAGGAGCAACTAGTTTTAACCAACCAGTTGATTCATGGGATGTTTCACAGGTAACATACATGAAAAGCATGTTTGATAGAGCAACTCGTTTTAACCAGACACTTGAGTCTTGGAATGTTTCAGCGGTAACTGACATGAGTAGTATGTTTGCTACAGCAATTAGTTTTAATCAGTCACTTGCTTCATGGGATGTTTCACAAGTAACTGTTATGAATAATATGTTTACTGGAGCAATTAGTTTTAACCAACCACTTAACTCTTGGAACGTTTCAATGGTAACTGATATGAGTTATATGTTTTGTACGGCAACTAGTTTTAATCAACCACTCAATTCATGGAACGTGTCAAAAGTAACTAATATGAACTATATGTTTTTTAGTATTTCATTATCTATTTCTAATTACGATAAATTATTGCTGGGATGGTCATCTATACTTAATTTAAAACACAATGTACTTTTTGATGGAGGAAATTCACGCTATAGTACTTCAGCTCAGCATGCTAGAGAAAAACTCATAAAAAATTTTGGTTGGACCATAAAGGATGGTGGTCTTTTTTCCTCCAAAACGATTTCGATGAATTCATCAATTACTATATTGCTAATAGTTATTGCCATTGTAGGTTTTATATGGATCTCAATTTATGTATTAACTAATTATTTTGAATACAAGAAAACTAAGCATGAAAAGTACAAAAAAGGATTGAAATTTTGGAATTATTTAAAAAATAAAGCTAAATTTAAAAGACATAAAACAGTTGCCCAAGAAACACTAAGCAGTGAAACATTTGATAAAATTGCACAAATTATAGATGAAAATAAAGAAAAATAATCCTTCCCAATCCTTGTTTCTTTTATAAAAGATTCATCAGATAAATCAATTTTCTATATAAATTAACCTTATAGTAGCTTTATGTTCTCATTAGAATCAAATGAATTCATGATTTTTCTTTCTAATTATTTCAATATTAAACCTGAAATTATTCTTCAAAAAAGTATTGAAAATCAGATCATTGCTCTAACTGATACTGAAAATATCGTTATTTCTAAATTAAAATCCTTATTAGGTTACCAACGACGTCTTCTTGAACCTCTCTCTGTTGGTCCTACAAAGTCATCTCCTTTCGATACCATTGTTTTTCTTCATTCTTATAAGAATTTTGACAACCATTATTCATTTCTTATAGCTGATCAATCAAATATTTTCAAACTTATCGTTTTTAAAAAAGATCATGATAATCCAACATTTAAGAAAGGCATAACTCTTAAAATTGAATCCTGTTATTATAAAGAAGGAAAGTTATTAACTAATGTACTTCCAAAGAATATTTGGTTCGTTGAATTTTCACATGTGTTTTTTGTTAGAGAATATTATCTTGACAATCTTCCTGAATGTATCTATGATGAAGAATATTCTAAAATAACTAATTTAGTTAATATACTTGGTTATTTCCTTATTATAATTGTATCTGATAAATTATTTTGTTATATTCATAGTAAAACTCTTCAAATTAGATTAATTCCATATAAAATTGAGGAATTGAACCATTCTTTTTCAACTAAATTAGTTCGGATTTCATATTGTGAACTTGAGTATGGTCCTGATGCTTACCAGCTTAAAATGTCAGAGTTTTCCGAATTTTCTTTATTATCATCCATTCCGGTTATTTTCAATTCCAGTCAATTTAAGGAACTTATCAGATTTGAATATCCAACATTTAGAATGGCTCTTTCAGAACTTACTGAAAAAGCAGTTGCTTGTACCAAAATTAAATTACTAACATTTGAAAGGACTGAAACTTGCTGGAACTTCTATGGGTATGATAGCTCTCAAGCAGTATGCCTAACTATATTTGATAATCAATTCGCCGAATTTTTATCTCTTTTAATATTTGAATCATCAACTTTATTAATAGATGGGATTTACAAAAGAGGAAAGAACTATTATTTACGCGAAAGAGTAAATAATATACAAAAATTAGATTTGGAAGAAGATGATGATGTTATAATACCAGTTACAAATCCTGAACTTGTAACAGAAGAAAAATTGACCATACTTGACATTTATATAACTGAAGTTTTTGAAAAAACTTTTTTGAACAAAGATAATAGACCTCAAAGATATGAAAAGATAAAAGGTATAACTAATAACTTGAAGATTATGATCCACAATTATAATGATAGATCTTTTCAAAAACTACTGGTAGGAAAAAGTTATAGATTATTTTTTGTCAAATCAAGGTTTTTTTCTGAAAATCTTTACTTTACAATGAGTATTAAGACTATTATAAGCAATCTTGAATGATAAAATATAAGTCAATGAACAAATTTTATGTAAAATCAGATTGAAAATTAATACCTGCAAAAATTCAAAAAGCTAATAAAAAGATTTAATTATAGAAATAATATTTTAGAGTAAATCAACTTTATTAGGCTACAAGCAACTATATCTGGAGCAATAAAGAGGATAATAGAAATATGACGGCAAATTTAGAAGAAAAAAATGTAGTTGTCTTAGGAGGAAATATTTCAGGATTATCTACTGTTTTAAGTTTATCAAAGAAAAATATTCCAACAACGCTTTATGAGGAAAAAATTTGGGCAAAACCTTGTGGTGGAGGCTTTGGTTTCGGTTTAACACACACATTGAAAGAATTAGGAGTTGACATTCCTTTCAGATATGTTAAATGGTTAACGGTTGCAAATAAATACAAAAAAGTAGATATAATAATGCCTTTAACAATTGTATCAAGATATGAATTACAGAGATCTCTGATGAGTATTGTTAAACAACGAGATAATGTTAATGTTCAACTTGGACGTAAATTAAATTTTTCAAAGGATTTTGACAAATTTCAAGACATAAATGTAGTTGCTTCTGGTATTAACGGTTTTTCTCGACAAGCTCTAGGAAAATCATTATCTGGCGTTGGAATGTTTCAATATCAATTAATTAAAGCTGAAAGTGAGAATTTAGTAAATTTTGGTTCAACAATATTCTATATGCTACCCAAAGCACAAGGTTATGCTTGGCTTTTTCCTGCTCCCGAAGGTATGATTGATATAGGTATAGGCGGATTATCAAAAGGAGTTAATTGGGACAGAGAATTAGCAAAATTCCTTATTTGGGTAAAAAGAGAATATGGACAAACAATTAAATTAACGAAAAAGAATCGATCATGGGGAATACCAATACCGATGAATAAACCAGGCAGAATTGCTCGAAAGTATAAAAACAAAGTATTTGTTGGAGTAGGTGATGCAATTGAACTGGCAGATAGTATAACGGCCGCTGGTATTGAACCGGCTTGGTTCAGTGGTCAATTACTTGGTGATGCCATATCATCACCATCATCAATAGATCTTAGAAAATACGCTTTGGATCTTGAAAGTAAATTGCGATCAGCTAATATTACAACTGTCTCAGCAAGAATAGGAACAAAATTTGTAAGGAATAATATCATGTTTCCTATAGTCTTTAGCTTAGTTCCAAATAGATTAGTAAAATTAGCTCTCAATTGGCAACAATTGCCTCCGGAACTACAGATCAACCATAGTTAGTAGTTTTTAAATAGAATTTATTAAAAAATTCAAAGCAAAAAAAAGTTTTTTAATTGGTTGAAATTAACATCTTAATTTGACAATTCCAATTCATTTAATAATTCTAGTTCCTCATCTGTCATCTGATAGCCCTTCTGTTCCTCTATTCTTTTTGGTTGCTGAGGAAATAATTTTTTCTCTTCAGTAAACATTACTATTAAGCCAAATATTAGTAAATAGCACATTATTGACCAGATTCCCATTAATATTGGTTCCACATACCAGTAAGCAGGATAATAACCAAGCATGTAATATTTTAATCCATAAGTAGATGCGGTTAGCAAAAAGACAATAATTATATTTATAACGTACCAACCTGAAATTTCAGTTCTTATTAAAATATAATTCACAATTAATTTTGAATCCGCTTTAGAGGGCATAAGGCAAAGCGTTATGCCACATAAAATGTACAAATGAATTATTGCGAAAATAAATTGCTGCATAAGAGGTCCAACTGATACTATGACCAAAAGCATGACAAAAGATGGAACAGTGGAAGAATTAGCGAAGTATGCGACATCTCTTATAGTCATGGCACTTTGATTACTAATCATAAAAGATACATTGCTATATTCTTGTCCTCGAAAAGAAGATTTAGCCAATGAGGCATTCATTCGTATAAACAATCTTGGTGAACCATTTTCGTCACGATATTTGTTATTTAATTTTTTTGCGGCATGAGCATGGAATATTTCATGGATGTAAGTAAACGGTGAAAAGATTACATTTACCAGACCTTCAATTGGCAAAAATGAAGATAAAATAAAATAAACAGTTTTAATTAACATTATCAATTGGATCTGAGCTAAAACAGAATTTAATGAAAAATTCGAGAATATACTGGCATAAACATAAATTGCTGATGTAAATACCTGTCCAAAATCTATTGTTTGCATAGTTTCACTTTATTGTAATGATTTACGTTTTTTCAATAATGTTATTCCAACAACTGCGACTGGTAAAGAGATTACAGCTCCTATGGCTGTTATTAAACCTGTGTTACTAATATCAAATAATTTTGCTACTGTTATTGTTGTCTGGAATGTTTGATTGACACAATTTTGACCACTGACCAAAATGGTTAAATTATACTGGCCATTATTAATTAATTTTATTTTCAATACCTGTCCATAGATAGTATTAGTTATTTCTCTATTTTGATTACTCAAATCATAGCTCATTGTCAAATTCACTGAGGAAGGAAAAAATTTGTAGCCAAAAATTAATTGTAAAGTGGACACTGAGTTAAAGGAATAAGAGGGTTTTATATTAGATGTTAATAATCGATAGACACTTAAATTTAATGGAATAATTTCCTCATGGATAAATTGCACAGAATTAGGAATAATTTCAAGAGATAAATTGTTTCCGATAACAGTCAGCTGAAAATCAGAAGCTGAGTTAAAGATATTAGCTTGAGCTAAAATGGTTTGATCATTTGTTACGATTTGAATTTCTATATCATTTAAACTAACGTTGGAAAATTCTCTAAACTTCAAATGCATTGTTATAGAATCTTCCTCGGTTATTGGTTTTCCGTTATTAGAAAAGATTAATGACGCCAGATTTACCCTTTGGTATAAAATTACGAAAAATACCCGAACTCGATTTAATGTATATTCATTATCAAAAAGTATTGTAATTGAGTGATTGCCAGGACGAACATTAAAGAGTTGTAAAGTTGTTAAACCGGTTTCATTATTATAATAGGAATTATAATTCTGGAATAAATTGTCTATTTTTACACTAAAATAACCTTTGTAATTATTCATACTAATATTAACTAAATTATATTTATAAGTCTCTAATAAAGTATAATTTAATTTAACTGTTGGGTTTTGAAGTACATTTAAGCCATAATAGGTCACAGAATCTGATGATCTTTCCTGCAAATAAATAAGATAATGTCCAAACTTCTGTGCTTTAAAATCAAAATTGAAAGATTGTTTATAGGTAAAGTTACTCAGAATGGTTGTTGATCCACCAATTACATAATACAAAGAATATTGTCTATTTTCTAACCCGAAGATTTGTAATTGAATTGTGTCACCAACTTGATAGGTAGAGTTTTCAAATAACAATCCAAAATCATTAATAACACTCACCGTTAATTCATAAGCCATACTAGTTAAAATAAATTGAGAATCGTTAGCATAAATAGCTATTTCGTATACCATTAATCCCAGAGAATTTGGTGCAGGGATGATAAATATAAAGGTATTTGATTGAATTGTAGTATTTGCGATTATCTGCCCATTAAGTAATAAAGTTACACTCACATTGTTTAGTGAATCAAGCTCAGTTCCAATAGTTGCAACCCCTCTCATCAAAATAAAAGAGTTCAACTGATAAAAAGAAGCATTAGTTTGAACGTTTTGAATAGTAATTGTATCATATTTGTAAATTGTTAATTTCTGAGTAACATTTGAATAATTTGAATTTAGAGTCGTAAAATCAATTTCGTAGGTATTCAATCCTCTATGTGTATTATTAAATGTTATAAAATAGTTTACAGCCATGCCAGCTTGATTATACGTAAAATATGCTATAATCAGATTGTTAACATCTGTAATCGTAAATATACCATTAACATCTGATTCTAAGCTTATGAGTTGAGTTGGATTAACAATATTTTTTTGTATTTGAACAGAAATACTAGTATTGTGATAGAACTTTGCTTCAAATTGTACATCATTCTCAAATAAATTAGAATTTCCTACTGGCCTAGTTATAAAATCAAATGTATAAACTTTAGCTGTATCAAGACCAACAAAAGTTATTGATTGTCGATAGTGGCCATTACTTGTCTGCATAGAAAGTAATTCTGTCGATCCATTCATCATAGATATTGAACAAGCTACTCCAGAAAACGTGCGTGGATCATAACAAAAAAAGTCAAATAAGACCGGTAAACCCAAAGTAAAGTAAGTGGTATCCGTTCTAATTATCAATCCTATTTTATTTACTACGTGAACTTGATAAGTGAAATTCAATGGTGGAATTGATTGTATATAAGAAAATGAAGCTTGTAGCTCATATAATCCAGAAGGCTGAATATTTGGAATAGCTAAAGCTATACTTTGTCGGTAGTTTGTTATATTTTGCTGTGTTATTATAGTGCTATTCAAATAAATAGTTACTTGTAAGGTTGGCGTCAAATAACCTTCAATTTTTACTTGTAAGTAGTTTGATGTTCCATTTAATACATTTGATTTATCAAGGATTGTTCCAGAAAGATTTGACGTTATAATAGGAGAAAAATTATGAATAGTTATTGAATAATTCATTGAACAGGGTTGTAAAAAAGAATCTCCTGAATAGGATAATTGTAAATTGTAAGTTTGAAAAGCTAAAAAAAATGGAATATTGAATTGAATTGAATTGTTTAGTATGAAGGTATTTTCAGGATAAAATTTGGTTGCTAAGACTAAAAATATTCCTTGATAATTCAAACCAACTTGAAAATATTCATTTAATAGAGTTGGAAAAAATAAATATTGCTGGTTTATAACGGAATAATTAATATATTCTGGCACGCCTGGCGCCGGTTGCTTATTTAAAATATCTAATACAGTTATATTTGAAGGTATAGGTCCGGTAGTTACAGGATCTTGCCGTAAAATAGTAATTGACTTACTTAAGCTCTTATAGGTAACAGTTATAATATTGATACCTGGTATAAAATCAGCATTATTCAGTGTTATCTGATTTATTGCTTGAGTTAATTGAATAATGTTTGAACCTAATGCAGTGGTTACTGTTACTGAGTCCATAATAGGATTTTGTGTTTCTGTAGAATAGAGTAGTAGTATTATTACAATATTTTCTTTAATTGAATATTCAGATTTTGTTGGAAAGATTTTGAGTTCATAATTTATCGTTGTTGCTAGACTATTTTCAGAAGTTAAATTTTGCACCTTATTATTACTTAACACATTTTGTTTAGAAGGTTGTTGAAAGGATGATGATTTGCTTGAGAGAGGACTACCAACCTGTACTAAAATGAGGAATAAAAGAAAAATTCGTAAATTTTTAGTAAACATGTGAAATCAGTGTCTTTATATCATTGGTTTAAATACAAAATTATACAAATAAAAAAGAAGAATTGATTGAAGGATATTCAGTAACTTGAACTATGAAAAAGAAATATATTGTAACATTTCAAAAGTTTTGACTCTAGATAAACCGAAATTTATAAAAAAATGAGAGCGACAAAAAGTTAGAAAGGTTTAAATCTGCCGATATTATAGAGAAATCTGTGTACATCAGCCAAAACTGAAACAAAGTCTAGTTTCGAAAGGTTAACAACTTCAGATGCTCAAGAAATACAAGATTTGCTGACAAAAGGTCAACCTGCGTCGCGAACGATAAAGAGAGCTTCTATTTTACGACAATCAAATCTTGGATTCCAATGTAAAATAATAATTGTTGGTTTACACGTTTCTGCATCAACTGTATCTAGAACGAGATCAAAATATAGAAAAAATGGATTATAATCAGTTCTTCATGAGAAGAAACGATCTGGAAGACCAACAAAGATAAGTTTACAGCTTCGAAGTGAAGTCCGTTTACTTGCATGTAGTCCCGTACCATCTGGAAGGTGCAAATGGACAGGAGACCTATTGTTGGAACAAGGGATAAAAAAATATCATTGGTTGGTGAGTCGATCTACTATTTACCGCATCCTTTCTTCAGACGATCTTAAACCCTGGACTAAACAAGAATGGTGTATTAGTATCATTACACATCGGTACCTTGAAGCAATGTATAACGTTTTAACAACGTATGAGCAAGAATATGATCCACAAAGGCCAGTTGTCTGTGTTGATGAGCTTTCGAAACAGGTCGAAAGTAGTCTTGTACCATCAGATCCAATGGTTCCTGGAAAACCACTTCGTGAGGATTATTCATATCACAAAAAAGTACCAATCAATTTCTTTGTTGCTGTCGAACCGAAAGCTGGGAAAAGGGTGTACCTTTGGTCCTACAAAAAAACTGGAAGAGAATTTGCTTATTTTTGCTACTATTTAGTATTCTTTGTCTATCCAACCGCCCAGGTAATTGAATTAGTAGCGGATAATTTTACGACTCATAAAAATGAAATGTTTTTCCGCTATTTAGATCCTTATTCAGCAACTCTTCTGTGTTTGAAAATTAAATGGGTATTTACACCACCTCATGGTAGTTGGCTCAATGTGGCAGAAAATGAGAACAATATCTTTTTAAAACAATGTCTTAATAAGCGATTCGACTCAGGAATCCAGATGCTTGAATCAGTTATGCTCTATTTGTTCTCCCGAAATGAAAAATCTGTAAAAATTAATTGGTCCTACACTGTTTCTAAAGCCACAATTAAGTTTCCAGGTTTAGCAGTTTACCAACCAATTCACGAACAAGATGGTAAAGAAATCAAGAATAATTTTTCTTTACCAAATGCTAGTATAGTCTCTCCTGCACCATTTCCAGACATCAACATTCATTTTATTCAAGAAAATTTCAATTATTTTCAAGAAAGAAAGGATATGAAACTGTTTCCAGCTCCAGGTGCCAGTGAAAGCTCTGATGTTAGTGAAACGGAACCAGTCACTGATACAGAGTCACAAAAAGGAAAGAAAAATAAAAAGACTAGGATAAAGACTAAATCCACAAAACTAACTCCACAAAGAGCCTCTGTTTTTTTAACTGCTAATAGATCCATTTCATTACAATCGAATCGTTTTCCCAATGTTTCAGCACAATATAAATGGAATCCAAAGAGTAGACTTCACTGGGTAGACCGAACGGTCTTTGAATTCATTAAATTGACATTTCTTATTCCTTTACTAGCAGTAACTATTAAGAAAGAGTGTCGTAAGAATGAATTCACTGTTTCCAACGTTTTAAAACGTTTATTAGACAAAAATTTAATCATTGAAGTACATTACTGTGCTACCCAAACCCATTCCGAATACATTGGATATTTGTGTAATTACTTCTGTTTTAGTTCCTATCCTCCTTAA
>DAHXPE010000462.1 GCA_027364495.1 Candidatus Heimdallarchaeota archaeon
AATAGTAAATTCTCTTCCAATTATCGAAGAAACTACGTATTTAAAACATATTGAGACAGAAAAATTAGAAATAATCGTCGATGGTCGATCCAGAAAGGGTATTATTAGGTTGATTAAAAACAAAGACAATAAGGTTGTTGACGAAGAATTAATCTATTAATTTGAATTTATCCTGGTAAATATCCAAAAATTATTTTTTTTCGGTTATTTCTTTCCATCTTGCCAAGACTTTTTCTTTAAAAAAAGACCTATTACTTGCCTCTTGTACTTTAGTATATTCTAATTCCATCTGTTGATCAAGAGAATTTCTCATACTTTTATATAATAACGATCTAACGGTATAGACTTGCCAGGGATCTAAAGAACAAATTTTTTTAATCCAAAGAGTTTTCTCTTCTTCAGCTGTGTAATCAGAATAAATTTCGTTAGCAAGACCCCAATTATAAAGATCCTGAGCAGAGATAGATTCAGAAAATAAGCTTAGAGCTAACGTTCGTTGTATACCAACCATTTTTGGTATGAAAAATGAATTACCAGTGGCTGGAGTAAGTCCTATATCAATAAAACCTAATTTAAATTTGGCTTTTTCATGGACAATTCGAAAATCGCATGCCATAGCTAAATTTAATCCTCCACCTACTGCATGACCATTCATAATTGCTAATGTTGGTCCTCTATAATCAAATAATAAGGTAATTACTTCATTTACGAATGGAACAATAGATTGTATATATTCAACACTTTTTCCGTGTTCCACATATTCCTTCATAACTCCTAAGTTGCCACCTGATGAAAAAGCTTTACCAGTTCCGGTAATTATTAAAGGTTTTTCTTCAAGTGATTCTTTTAATGATCTTAAAACATCTAATATTGCAGAAATCATTTCTTTAGAAAAAGCATTAAATGTTTCTGGCTGATTTAAAGTTATTACATTATAGCCTTGAAATTTTTCAAATAAAATAAGGTCTGATGCCATTTTAGAATCATGCATCCTTCTTTAATCCTTATACCAAGGTTGAGTGAATGATTCCTTGAAGACCACCTCATGAAATTCTTTTCTCAATCTTTTTCCTTTTGGTTTTACTTCATCAGGGTGTAAATATCCAAAAGGAATTACAGTAATTAATCGATATCTTCCATTCATGGGGACATCTAATATTTCAAGACCTTTATCCCAAAAATTTGTAATCCAGCAAGAACCAACTCCTTGGCTCCACGCTACTAACATCATATTCTGAACAGCCCGTGTTGCATCTATCTCGGGTAATTTAGCATCTTCAGTAATAACTGCAACTCCAAAAGAAGCATCAGCTAGAAAATCACCTGTGTAAGTACATTTGCTGAGTTTTAGAAGTTTTGTCCTATCCCGAATCACAATAAATCTCGTAGGTTGCCTATTTTTACTGCTTTGACCTAGTCGCCCGGCTTCTAAAATCTTTAGTATTGTTTCCTCATTCACTGTTTTTGATTGATCGTATTTTCTAATTTCACGTTTGGTTTTAATAGCTTTTTCAACTTCCATTCTTAATCAAAATTCCTATTTAATTTTGGTCAGTTTAAATTAAGTACTAATTCTAAATAAAATATCAAAGGTTTTAATTTTAAAGAAGTTGTTAATTGATGATTAACAAAAATTAAAAAATGGATTAAAATTAGTCATTATTAAAAGATTAACTTTTGAATAATAAAATAGTAGCATTCCAAAACTTAATTTAAATTATATTTTTGGAGAATCATTTAAACCTATGAGCTTTTACTCAGTCGCTGATATCGTTAAAAAAGAAATAAGGCTTCTTTCTGATTTCTTGATTAACCAATACCTTGTTCCTTGGGATACACAATTGACATCCCTAGCTAAAGAACTCACTAGAATTTTCTATCTTGAAAACGATTATTTATTAATTACTAGGACAGAACATGGTATTTTAGAAGATAGTAAATACTCTCAAAGAATTATTCAAAAAACTTTAGAAACCTTACTACGTAAATTGGAAGAAATAAGTCCTGATCTTGAGAAATTCCTTGCATTCAACGGAAGACAATTGCGTATTATTGATGAAAAATTAAAGAAACTAAATACATTACTTGATGAGCTAAGACAAACTAAAAAAGAGTTTCCTGTTCAGGAAGATTTTTTCAATGCAATTCATGAATATTATCTTTTTGTGAAAAATATTGTTGAAGAATTACAATATGATTCGAACACTAAAACTGAAATTTATACTGAATTATCGAGCGAAATTCTCAAAGCTAATAAACAAAAAGGTTTGGAATTAATTCGTTTTTATATGATTTGTCTTCAAAACTCTTCTCTTTTAATGGATATTAAACAAATAAGTAATATACTATCTTTTTCTACTACATTGGCTTCTGCTAATTTGGAGAACGAAATCCCAGTTGAACCCAGTCTTCACTCACAAATTTTAACTAAAATCTATGAATCTTCCTGAAATTAGTTCTTTGCCTTTTTTAGCAATTCATTTGTAATCCAAATGTAAATCTCTTCAAAAATTTTTTCACTTTCTGGATAAACAGTGAAGATATGATCCATGTTAGGTATTAATATCGTTTTGATAAAATTATTTTTTTGTAATAACCCATAGGTATTTTCTATATTGACTAAATCATCCTTCTCAGCTAAATATACTAACATTGGCTTTGAAATATTTTTAATTAATGGTTTAGTTTCATTCATAAGCTTTCGGAATTCATCAACCGCATGTAAAGATCTTACCGAATAAGAAAACAGATTATATTTCTCGAAAAATTGTTCAGACTCAGTACCTTTAAATTGATATTTTTTAAAATATTTTAAGTATTTTACAAAATAAAAAAACTTCCTTTTAATGATTAACGCAGGTGAGTTCTTTAGCTAGGGATGTCAATTGTGTATCCCAAGGAACAAGGTATTGGTTAATCAAGAAATCAGAAAGAAGCCTTATTTCTTTTTTAACGA
>DAHXPE010000475.1 GCA_027364495.1 Candidatus Heimdallarchaeota archaeon
TGAAATCTTAGACAACCAAAATTTTACATTGGAAATATTTAAAATTGCATTAAAATGAAAAAATAAAATTTTAAAATCATTGCTGATCGGGAAAGAGTCAATTGTTTCAAGGATTGCATATTCATTATTTCAGAAATTATATTTTACGCCAAAATTCATCGATAAGAAAAATATTCAAATTTGAGCAATAAAAAGATTAGAAATCTCTACAACATCATAAAAATCGTAAAAATTAGGTCTTAAACGGATTAATAAGGGCTTTCATAACTTTCAAATTTTTAACATCATCTAAAGCTTGTTCTATTTCATCTAAATTATATTGACGACTAATAATTAAATCTAGTGGTAATTTATTATAAAATGATTCAATAAATTTAACCGCAAGATAGAAATGAGAAAAATCAGAACCCCAAGAGCCTTTTATTGTGAGATGTTTCTTATTGATATCAAGATGAGGATTTATACTTACATCTCCAGCGTTAGTATATTGTCCAACGATAATATAAGTTCCACCATCACGAGCATAATTCATTCCTTCTCGTACAGCTTTAGGATTACCAGAGGCTTCTATGACTATATCTGCCATTTTGCCTTCTGTGAGATTTGATATTTTTTGTATCCGTTCTTCAAAAATCAAATCTTTGATAACAACTGCCGTTAAATCGAATTTTTTTGCTATTTCAACTCGCAATTCAGAATAATCAACTAAAATGACATTAAAAGAACCTCGCAATTTAGAAAGAATTCCAGCCATTAATCCCACTGGACCTGCACCTTGAACAACAACAGTATCACCTAATTGAATATTAGCCCTCTCAATGGCATGAATTGCTGTCGGCAATCCACAACCACCAGCCATGAACATCTTGAATGGAACTTCAGATTTTATTTTAAGAATTTTAACGCCTGGTTTGAGATAAATATCTTCGGACCAGCCTCCTAATAGACCCTCATTAGCAGAATATGTTATACCATAAACCTTTCTACTTGGACATCTTGTTGTTTGTTTTTTAACAAGACAATAATAACATGAATTACAGGTTTCATGGACATCCAAAAATGTAACATGATCAGATATTGCTAATTCTTTTCCATCTACATCTTTAACAGTACCATTAATTGCCTCAATAATTCCTACCGAAACATGACCTGGAATAATTGGATAAGGTACTCCTGCTAGTTGGCCTTTCTGTAAATGGACATCTGTACCACAAACCTCTGAGAAAGCGACCTTTAATAATACAGCTCCTTTTTCTAAAATTGGTATTTCTGTTTCATGCTGCATTAATGAACCGTTTTGTTGTAACGTTACATATTTGACCATAATTAATTATAAAATTATTGTTTTTTCAAAATTATGCTTAAGAAATAAGTCTAAAAAGACTTTTATATTTCAGAAACATACCAAATTTTTATGCAAGACCTTTCTAATATTTGGAATTCTATCGTTAATTTCTTTAATAGTAATCAAGGTGCCGTATTGCAGATTGTTTATACCATATTATATGCGATTATAACATTAGTTATCGATTTATTCATAATTGGGCGAATAGACAAAATTTTTCAAAGGTTTTTTAATCAACGCAAGGTTGACGAAACTCTTAGTTCATTCTTTATTTCTTTGATCAATGTTTCACTCAAAGTTTTACTTCTAATTATTGTAATTACAGAGCTTGGTATACAAAGAACAAGCATTGTTGCTGTTATAGCTGCGGCAGGTTTTGCAGTTGGCTTGGCATTACAAGGTTCGCTTTCAAATTTTGCCGGTGGCGTCTTGATTATATTTTTTAAACCTTATAAAGTTGGTGACTATATTGAAGCCCAAGGTTATTCTGGAACTGTAAAATCTATACAGATTTTTTACACTGTTTTAAAGCAACCGGATAACAAAACAGTTATTATTCCTAATGGGGCAATTTCCAATAGTTCCATAGTTAACTTCAGCACTGAAAAAAATCGTCGTGTTGATTTTGTTTTGGTATAGGGTGAAGAAGGAATTTGATAAAAATAAAATTTCTATTCCTTATCCTCAATCTGATGTCCATTTGTATAAACACGATTAATAATCTTATAATTTATTACCATTCCTAAGAGTAATAAACAAATAGCTAGGATTGATGATGAAATAGCAATTTCAAGTATCATTGAATTGAAATTATTTATTACATCAAATGCAATATTACTTATGCTAAAAAGGATATAAAAACCACCAACAATTTGTAATTCTTTCCTTATATTTTTTTGGAATCCGAGTAATATTAATTCAGTTCCTAATAATGCCAGTAATCCCGAAAGTAATCCATTTCCTAATAAAAATAATATAAAAGTTACTAGATTGTAAAAATTCGCTACAAACATTGTTTGATTATTCATTTGTATCTGTGACTGCCTTTTAATAAAAAATAAAGATATTATCTGTATTAAAAGTATAAGTAAAACTAAAATGAATCCGTTCAAAGTTGGATCAGAAATAACTTGGCTGATAATCAATTGGACAATTAATAATCCTAGTGTAAAATTACTTATAACCCCTATAATAATTTTATTAGCTGTTTTTTCATTGAATTCAAATTTGTTCAAGATATACAAAACATTCATGAAAATAAGTAATATTAATAATGTAATTTTGAGAACAAACAGGTTTTCAAGTGGTCTGGACATAGTAAAGGAGCTATAAAATATTTTTGCGTTTGTATCGAGATCAAAAAATAATAGTAGGCTTAACCAAAATGGAAATTGTAAAGCTAAAATCGTTTTAAACCGATCCTGAATTGAATTAATTCTCGACCCAAATACTAAAGAGGTTAAACCAACTGCAATAATAATCTGCTGAGCTAGTAATCCAGACTGAATAAATATAGTATTTGGAAGCGTTAATGATAAGGTATATTCGCAGATTGACAATCCTAGCAATTCTATTCCATCAATTAAGAAAAAAACCTTTTTTATTTTAAACCTTAAAATAAGCCAAAAAATTGGTAATACAATAATTATTCCTAAGATATAATCCCTTGCAAAAGATTCTGTAATTGGTAAAACTATTGCAAGTA
>DAHXPE010000498.1 GCA_027364495.1 Candidatus Heimdallarchaeota archaeon
ACATTTTCATATTACGGGATGCTAGGCTCCCAAAAAGTATACGTGCTTTTTTCACCGTCAAATGTCCTTATCATAAGCATTTCTTAAGGCTTTCCTCCTATGGTATTCGAATGAATTTCGATAGATTGTCTCCTAACTTTCCGTTTTTGATAATAAAAGGTCATTTTCCTTTATTAGACGTATTTATACAGTATTTTGAAAAAACAAAACAGATTGGTTAGAGAGGAACTGCGAAGCAGTTACTCCTGAAACTTTCATTTTATAATAATTGATCTGAAATTCGAGCATGCAAAAACAATATTTAGTTACCTTAACACCAGAAGAGCGTGAGCAGTTAGTATCTATTGCAACAAAAGGGAAGAGTAAAGCTCGAACGATAAAACATGCAAATATTTTGTTGAAAGCGGATCAAAGTGACACCGGACCTTCTTGGTCTGATACACAGATTGCTACCGCTTTTAACGCTGGTAGAGCTACTATAGAACGGCTTCGAAAACGATTTGTTGAAGAAGGACTTGAAATTGCACTGAGACCAAAAAAAGAATCTCATTATCATCCACAACGTAAACTGGATGGACATCAAGAAGCCCAACTTGTTACTTTGGTATGCAGTGAACCTCCTGAGGGATATGCTCAATGGAGTTTACGTCTTTTAGCAGACAAACTTGTTGAATTAGAAATCGTAGATAGTATTTCCTATGAAACGGTACGACAAACACTGAAAAAAACGAAATTAAGCCTTGGCTAAAAAAATCATGGATTGTACCACCAAAACAAGATGCAGAATTTGTTTTGAGAATGGAAGATGTTCTTGACCTCTATACTCAACCGTATGATCCACTCCATCCAGTTGTCTGCATGAATGAAGCAACTAGACAATTGATTGAAGAATTATGTATCAAATTACCAATGATTCCAAGTCATCCACAAACTTATGATCACCAATATAAGCGAGTAGGGGTCTGTAATTTATTTATATTTGTCGAACCACTTGCTGGATGGAGATCAGTTGAGGTAAGAGATTTCAGAAGGAAAGAAGAATGGGTGAATTGTCTTAAAGATTTATTAGAAAACAAGTACAAAGATGCAGACTACGTCCGAATTATTTCAGATAATCTCAATACTCATAATCCTGCAGCTTTCTATGAGTTTTTTCCTCCAGATGTTGCTAAATCTCTCTTAGATAGGTTAGAATTTCATTTCACTCCTAAACATGCTAGTTGGTTGAATATAGCTGAAATAGAAATTAATGTACTTTCCGGTCAATGCCTTAAAAAACGGATTCCATCTAAAGAAATGATGGTGCAGCAAGTTTCTGCCTGGGTTGTTGATCGTAATAAAAAATTTAAAAAGGTCAATTGGCAATTTACAACAAAAAATGCACGAATTAAATTACAAAAACTTTATCCATCATTTATTGCATGACAAGACACTAGATTATTGTATAACTTCATTCTCCGGGAATATTTTTCATACTTTCTGGTTCAATTACTTTTTTTTCTGATAAAAGAAAAAAAATTCACTTTTAATTTAAAAAAGCAAAGCACAAGAATCTTTCCCTACTTAAATTTCCGATGATCGCTTTTTTGCAATAAAACAAAATTTCAAAAATTTTCTTATAAGGTTGCCCTAACTTAATTATTGTGCCTGAATTTGGTCTTGATAATATTAAGAATTTTCTTTGAATTCCTTATATCATCACTTAAATAGATCCAATCAGAATAACAATCAAACGTGGACATTTCACTAATATTGAATGTTAGCCCATTTCTTTTACTCATTTGTTATTACCTTCATAAAATTGTTAAACAGAATCATCAATATTTCTCTCTATGATTTATTTAAACTTACTCTAATATTAATTATTTTTCTCATAATGAATTAATTAAATTATACGTAATTCTTAGATCAGATTT
>DAHXPE010000499.1 GCA_027364495.1 Candidatus Heimdallarchaeota archaeon
ACATTAAAATTAAAGATTTGTTGTTCTTGGAATGAATGATGCTTTCTCGGCCTTGAGTAATTCCTTTGTTGGACTAGTCGATATGCGTTATAACGTAAAAGGATTTATTGTGTATCGACCTTGGTCGACAATTTCCATAAAGAAGATTTTTCAAGCTTTCGAAGACCTGCTTGATGCTGATCATCATACACCGACAATATTCCCTGTTGTAATTCCTGAGTCTAATTTTGAAGTTGAAAAGGATCATGTTGCAGGATTTGCTCCTGAAGTCCTTTGGGTTGAAACTGGTGGTTCTGATAAACTTGAAGAACGTTTAGCACTGCGTCCGACAAGTGAAACCGCTATGTATCCCTTATATGCTCTTTGGGTCCGTTCATACCGTGATCTTCCTTTAAAACACTACCAAAGTGGTCCCGTTTTTCGGTATGAAACTAAAGCTACCAGACCTTTCGTTCGAGGTAGAGAATTTTGGTGGATTGAAGCTCATGATGTTTTTGCTTCAAAAGAAGGAGCTGTTAGCCAAGTTCAAAAAGATCTAGAAATTTCCAGAATTGTTCTAGGTCAACGATTAGGTATTCCACTTCTCCAATTCCAAAGACCACAGTGGGATAAGTTTGCAGGAGCAGATGAAACCTTTGTTTCTGATGCTTTAATGCCCAACGGAAGATTCCTACAATTACCTTCAACCCATTTACTTGGCCAAAGATTTGCCAAAGCTTTCAATATTAAATTTATCGATGAGCAAAATAATGAACAAATTGCTTGGCAGACTTGTTATGGTCCTGGTATTACTCGTATTTATGGTGGTATGATTGCAACTCATGGCGATAATAAAGGTCTTATTTTACCTTATTGGGTTGCTCCGGTTCAAATTGTTATTATTCCAATCTTAGGAAAAAAAGCTAATTCAGAACTAATTTTGGATAAATGCAAGGAATTTATTGACCTTTTTAGAAAAAACAGTCTTAGAGCTGAATTTGATAATTCTGATGCCCGTCCAGGTGATAAATATTACTTCTGGGAAATGAAAGGCGTGCCATTTAGACTGGAAGTAGGCCAACGAGATATTGATAGTAAAGAATATGTTGTTGCAATTAGGGATACAGGTGAAAAGCAGAAAGTATCTGAAAAAGATTTAATATCTTTCTTTAAGGAGACTGGTGAGCAAATGATTACAAGATTAACAACTAAGGCCTGGGATGCAGTTAAGGACTTAATTGTTAACGTCCCTTCTCTCGAGGAATTAAAAACAAAAATTTCTGAAGGTAAAGCTTGTATTATACCCTTTTGTAATATGCAAATGGAAGCCAAGGCATGTGCTGAAAAATTAAAAGCTGAAACTGAAGGTGGAGACGTACGTGGACGTTTAGTTGATGAACCAGATAAAGATCTTTTTACCATAACCAAAAAACCAAAGAGCACCGAAAAATGTCTTGCCTGTGGTAAAAAGGCAACATTATATGTGTATATTGGTAAACAATACTAGATAGTGTACTTATTTTGACAGATGATTTTTTTCCTTCTTTTATATTGGAGCCTAAAAAAATTATTGAAAATATAATCTGGTTTCTCAACCCGATTGAGGAACCACCACAAAAATTTCTCCAACTGGTTGTTCAAGATACAGAAACTAATGTTTATTCCGATTTATTAATGAAAGATGGGTTTTCAGTAAAAAATATTACCGAATCTGGTCTATTAGCAGCTTTGAATTCAGATTTAGAAAAAGGCTTACAAAAAAATCACTTTAATATTGTTTTTTCCTTTGCAAATGATCATATTTCTGAAAATTTAATTTTACTTAGCTCTTCCATTCATAGCTTGTTACGACCCAGTTCTTATTTTATTTATGAAATTAAAGTTACTGAGAATCTAGAAAGCATAAAAAAAATCTTATTACGATCGTTTGAAACTGTGAATTTTCTAACTCCTTGGAGCCAAATGGCAACAAACCCATTCTCACCCTTTGATCAAAATCAAAGTAAATACTGCTGGATTGTTGCATTAAGCCAAGACTCTGATGATGATCCAGCAGAATGGTTACAAAATCTCTAATCTAAAGTGGTATTTGTTGCTGTAAAATAATTTTTACCAAACCCACCAATTATTTTATATAAATCGCAAAAGATCCTTACCTAAAACGCTTGATGAGTATTCAAATCGTAAAGAAGAATTTGAAATTGTTCTTTTCTCTACTAATTATAAATTTTGTAATTCATCTACCCCGCAACTAAGCATATTACTGGAAATATTTTGCGACTGTCCTATTTAGAATTTCATCTCTGTAAACCATATATATCTCTCATGAAAACTAGAGAGAACAGATAACGACCATTTCTAACTTATTAATTGAATAGTCGTTGGTACTTCAGATGGTAATTCATTTCCAAAGAAAATATTTATTTCTGAA
This sequence comes from Candidatus Heimdallarchaeota archaeon, assembly GCA_027364495.1. The sequence goes on from DAHXPE010000499.1 coordinate 2,411, forward strand.
AAATTTGGTTCTTCTTTTTCCAACTTTAACTATACCTTTAAATTCGCCAAAAAAGGTAGTTTGGCTTCAAATTTTTTCATTCTAGCTTGTTCGTCTGTTAAAATTTCATTACTTAACTTAATAATATGATCGATATATTCATCTGAAACTAATATTTTATTATTAAAACCAATTGGAATATACAGCATACCTGTACCTCTAATTTCAACCACAATGGATTTTTTAATAGTCTTAAACATGCTATAGCCAATATTAGAATCTATTGCTTGTTGATGGAGAATAATCGCATCATCTAAAGTTTTACAGGCGATATGGTAAGTGGGTGGTTCAAGATTTGTGTATAAATGACCCTCAAACGGAATTTTTAAGGCGTCTAGCACAAATTCCTTATTTATAGGTGGTGAATGAGTTTTATAAACAAAGTGAGATGTGTATTTACCCCTGAAAGATCCTTTTGATAGAATTACGAATCTACCAGCACAACTCGAAGTTGAATAATACTGGTCATAGGAATTGATGATGTTAATAAGGTCAAGTGCCTCTGAATCAGCTTTATTTTCTTTGATAGCTTCATCTAATTTTTTTAATGCAAGTTCTTTTT
>DAHXPE010000521.1 GCA_027364495.1 Candidatus Heimdallarchaeota archaeon
TATACAAAATGATTAAAGTATTTGTCGATTCTGATATTATTTTGGACCTTCTTGCCCATAGAGAACCATATTTCGAGCATGCTGCAATATTATTTACTTTAATCGATCAACAAAAAATAGAAGCTTATACATCACCACTAATTTTTGCAAACTTACACTATCTCCTCAAAAAGTTAACCTCAAATACAGCCGCATTAAAAAGTTTAAGAAAGTTGAAAACTCTAATAAATATTTTACCGGTTGATGAAAGAATAATTGAACAGGCATTGAATTCGGAGTTCAATGACTTTGAAGATGCAATTCAATATTTCACAGCTGTCAACAACGGAGTTAATCATTTATTAACTAGAAATAAAGTTGATTACAAGAGGAGTAAAATAGAAATATCAACTTCAGAAGAATTTCTTAAAATGTGGTATGCTAGGAAAAACAAATGATTGTCATATAACATCTTTGGAGTATTGCTTAAAGAAACCCTGGAAGCTAAACAATATTTCGGTATCATCATATTTTTATTTGGTCATGTCTTTTATTTTGATATTGATATATTGTGCAAAATATTGTACGTTTAAGTGCACAATATAAAACTTGGAGAATTTATGTATAAAATACAGTTGGATCAAGACATTCAACCACTTTCTGAATTTCGTTCTAAAGTTGCATTTTATTTCGACAAAATAAAAAAAACCAAGAGACCTTTAATTATTACTCAAAATGGTAAAAGTTCTGCGGTATTATTAGATGTATCAGCGTATCAATCTTTGGTTGATAAATTGGAAGTTTTAGAAGACATCAAATTGGCAGAAGAGCAAATTGTTCAAGGAATGGAGATATCGCATCAAGAAGTAAAAAAGAAATTCGCCAAGAGACATTAATTATGAAAATATCCTGGTCTCATTTAGCAGTTGAAAGGTTAGAAGATATTTATGAATATATTGCAAAAGATAACAACTCAGCAGCTCAAAAAATTGTTAATAGTATTTTTAAGAAAGTAGAAGCATTAGCTGAGAATCCTAAAAGAGGAAGAAAAGTACCTGAAGCAAATAGAGAAGAAATTCGAGAAGTGTTTGAAGGTGAATATAGAATCATTTATCGTGTCGAATCTAAAAAAGTCTTTATTTTAACAATCAGAAATTTTAAACAACTTTTGCCCGAAAAGGATATTGAGTAATTGTGGTATAACCGACTACTTGATTTCACAGCTGTCAACAACGGAGTTAATCATTTATTAACTAGAAATAAAGTTGATTACAAGAAGAGTAAAATAGAAATATCAACATTCATAAGTATTGCATATATAATAAACTCAAAAGCAGGACTACCGCCATTAGGTTTTATTTATTTTGTGGCAAGAAATGCGATACTGATAGCATTTGGATTAGGTATTGGGATAGATTTCTTTTTACAAAACCAAAGGAAATTGTTTATACTATTAAAAATAAAAACTGAATAACAAATGTTACGAACTAACTAAGTTTTCGCAATCGGTGTTGTACAAATCATAGAGTCGCATAGTAACAGTCAATTGCTTTTTGAGTCTAGTGAACAAAATAAATTTATAATTATTTTATGGCGTTGGCTTTTCAGAACCGCATCGAAATGTTGTGCAGCTGACTTAAAACAAAATCGTTAAGCACTTAATAATTTTTATGAAAACATTAGGATTACTAATACTATTTGCTTTTTTACAACAAGGTAAGTTACCTCGATTTGAAGATTATACTGTTTCAGATTCTTTTAAGGGAAAACCAGCTATAATAGACTTTAAAGACAATCGTCATGCTCGGCATTTTAGAACTGTAATTCGTGAAGGAGTACATAAAGGTGCTAATTTTGCCGGACATTATACATTAGTTTATTGGGGTTGCGGTACGTCCTGTCAAGAATATGCAATTGTTAATTTAAAAAACGGGAAAGTTTATATGCCTTCTGAATTACTTGGTATGGCGAGTTATGGATTTATGTATAGACTAAATAGTCGTCTTTTAATTATTGATCCAATAGATACTTCAATTATTAATGACTTTGATAATAAAATACCTAATTGGTTAACTACTCGCTATTATTTGTGGGATGGAGATAAACTTACTAAAATTGACTCCACGAAATCCATTATCAATATAAAAGAATGAGTAAAATAACTTAAATAAGTATTTAACAATAAATCATTTTTTAATCAAATAAAAGTTGGCGTTATTGTCCGACATCCTTGTTTGGGTTTACTACTTTAAGGCAAAACTGTCGTTACTAAATAAATTAGGCGAAAAATTTATATTATTCGCGTAGTTCAAGTATGCTCGATAACGATTTGGCTGGCTTCTTTAAGGTTCCAAAATGGCACCTTAAAAACTGCTTAATATTTGAAAAGCTCTTAGTTAAAAGAGAATTATAGATTTACATCCGAATATTCATACCGACGTATATTTTCCCGAAACAATTCTATATTCACATATATTTATTCACCGCACTTCATAATATCATTTTGGTTCTGAGACAATCATTTCATTTTCCTCATATTTTATTTTCTGGCGTTATTATATTTTTATATGGTCATGCCTGGAGGATTATTATTTAAATTGAATTATAGCAATTGTTGAGAAAATGTATTTTTACAACAAAAAGATTTTGCTTGATAAAGTATTGTAAAAAAGGTAAGCTGATAATATAAAATTAGGTAAGACGGGAGAATTTTGGGAAAAGTTCGGGTATATAAAAAGTTTCATGAAATAACTAAAACAGATAATGCTTTAGTTAAACATTCCTTAGCAATTAAATTAAAAAAAAATTATTATTAACTGCAGAACTAAAGTTGTATAACTTTTTATAATTTATTATTAAAAGGCAAGTAAAAAAATGGAAATATTAGAAATTATATTTCTGATCTTTTTAGGAATTACTTTTATTACAGGTAATTTTTTCAATCTAAAACAAAATGTAAAAATTAAAAATAACAGTATGTCCAATGAGAAATTGATTGGTGTTTTGCAAAAGGAGTATGGGTACGTTTATTTAGTAAAAAAAAATATGAAGAGTAAATTATGGATTAGGGAAGGATTAGTAGCAGTTACTTGCTTATTAATTGACACTAATGGGATATATAGTATTGATTTGCAATATGAATCTGGAAATTTAATTTTTGGCTTTATACCAATAGCTTTTGCTGTTTGGAGTGGGAAAAAAGCACTAAAAAACGTTAAACTTTTTATTCAAAATTCTAATGAATTGCAATGTGAAAATTTAGAAGAATTTGATTTAAGGAGGGAAATAAATAAGGAATCAATTCAATTCGATAATATTAGTATTGAACAAATGAAAGAAATAAGAGACGAGTTTGAAATTGTCGATGATAATTTTATAATCATAACAAAAATGATTACTAATTATTATATGGAATTATATACTCAATATAAAAATCAATTTAAGGATGAAATTTCTTTACTTGCCACAGTGGGAGTTTTAGATGCTCAGGTTTACGTTTTCCAGGAAAAAAGTATCACCATTCAAGAAATAATAAATATTGCTAAAATTTCTGTAACTAAGAATAACCCTGTTTTAGATTTTGTTCTAAATTTTGGAATTATATTGAGTAAAATAGATAACCCACTTTTTACTATTGATGATATAAAGAATGCGTGGGATTCAGAAAAAAATAGATTAGAATTGATAATAGATGAAATAATGATAAAATATCCGTTAGGCACAAAAGAAGTAGAATTAGTAAAATATCATTCTAATCTTTTTATGAATTCTCCTCAAACAAAAATTATTAGACAAGAAATCGGCATTAAATGATTTCGATAAAAATAATAGCTTCTAAATTACCAATAGGTGCATCTTTAGGAGGAACTATTTACATATATCTTTATCAGAAATTATTCAACAATCTAATATTAAGTTTAATGAAATAATATTTAAGATTAAAAAAACGCATATAACCAGCTTTTCCATTCGCACTCACCAGGGGTGGGTAGCTGTTAAAAGCTACATCGTTATATGGCAAGGAAAATTGAATGTATCTCAATACAAAAAATTTTATTGAACTAAACCAAAATAGTCTCGTAAAATTCTTAGGGGCTAAAATTAAAGAGGATTTATACCTTGATTATAAAGTTGATTTATCTTCAAGTGAAAAAAGGAAAGCACACAAAGAGTTTCTTAAGGACGTAACTGCATTTGCAAATGCAAATGGTGGTAATATTTTAATTGGTGTGTGTGAACCTTCTGAGGATTTAACAATTGATAAGCAACTCTTAGGTATTGCAAATGCAAATGAATATTCACAGGACTTAGAAAGACTAACTGTCTCCAATATAGATCCAAGAATTTCGGGGTTAAGAATTAAAGTTGTTCCTTTATCAAATAATAAATCAGTAATTGCTATTCATATTCCACCAAGCTTAAATCGTCCTCATATGGTTAATTATGATAGTCACAGAACATTTTATATGCGTCATTCTGAATCTTCTTTTCCAATGACGACACACGAAATAAGGAATTCAGTTATGGAGTCATTATCTGCCGAAGAAAAAGCAAAGAATTATTTAAATGAGAAAGAAGCTGATATTAGAGATTACTTTTTGGATAACACACGCTCATTTATTAGACAAGCGATGCCATTAATATCTCTTGAATCTTCTTGGGACATTTTTGACAAAAAAATTGAAAAGATAATGCTTGGTGATTCACGGAGATACAATTATTTATATGATTTAGCAAGTAATATGATGCCAAGACCCACGATAGACGGCTTACTAGGAAGGGACCAAAGGGATAATCCAAATTGGCAAACCGAAATACATAGAAACGGCTATGTTTCGTTGGTATATAAGAATCAGTTTCCTTCACTACTTGAAAATTCTAAAACATTCATCATTCATTCAGGTTTCGAAAAATTGTTTGATTCCTTTTTAGGTATGGTTGAGGAGTTATTAACTGTTACGAATACTGATGTCCCATATATAATATCGTGTAAATATATTGGGGCAAATAAAACACATCTATTCTCTGATAATCTCCTCGGAAACTATTCGGAGGTTTATGGAAAAGAAGATATAATATTTCCATTTCATTATCGCCAAGTTGGCGAACCTATGAATAGCATTGCAGGACAATTGTGTTTAGAATTATTTAATGCTTATGGATTTAAAAATATATTATAGAATGCCATATAACATCTTTAATTACAATAACAGGACAGTTAAGTAAAAAGTCAAGGCGGAGAAAAGGAACACTATTCACCAGCTCGAAACAGACCGCCGAAGGCGGATATAAGCAGCGTTAGCTTTTCCCACGTGTGTTTTTTCCGTTCAAAATTGACCAGTATTTCCGGCGAAAATTGACCACCTAAATCATAAAACAATAATAAATTTCTTCTTCACATTAAGTGAAATATTTAATAACGAAGAAGAAAGAAAAATAAGGTGATCACTATGGAA
>DAHXPE010000529.1 GCA_027364495.1 Candidatus Heimdallarchaeota archaeon
GAAAAAATTAGATGATTTTATAGATGCTCTTTTGTTAACCAAGACAGAATCAGTCAGGTAGCAGAGACATAAAGGGTCACATAACAAAGCATGGTCCGTCAATGCTGAGATTCATACTTGTAACAGCAGCACATTCTCTAATAAAATATTCAAGGAAGATGAAGATGAAATATCTGAGCATTGTGAGAAGAACCGGCAGGAACAGAGCAATAGTTGCTATTGCAAGAATACTTGTGGAAACAATATATGTAATGCTCTTAAAGGGAATGGAATTCCATGATCAGATTGAAACCCTTACTGAGAGAAAGCAGAAAGCCATGGCGGCAAGAGCAAAGAATCCTGGGATGCATAAGGGACTGGAGGAGACTGTAAAGTTATTTATACAAAACAGGAATCGGAGGAGGACGGGTTAACTTTTTTCATAGAAGTATTGAATTAAGATTCTGTACACTATCTTAATAAGCAATTAAAGATTACAAATGTATGAACTTAAGTATTGTAATACTTAACTATCAAGGAGAACCAATAGTATATAGGTGTTTGGAAAGCGTTTTTAATAGTTTATATTCTGATTATGAGTTAATCTTCGTGGATAATAATTCTGTAGATGGTAGCTTTGAGAGAAGCGTACAAATATTATCTGGCAGAGAGAATGTTACTATAATTCGTAATAAAGAAAATCTTGGATTTACTCGAGGCTTTGATATTGGTGTTAAAAATTCTCATGGGAAATATGTTCTTTTACTCAATAATGATGCAATTGTTTATCCGAATGCATTTTCAGAACTTGTTAAATTTATGGATGAAAATCCTTCCGTAGGACTTGCAGAGGGTAGAATAGAAAACATTCAGGATGGAGAAACTACATTTAGTGACCCCAGAATTTCCATAGTGTTTGGAATTTTAAATGAAGTGGGAGAACACATTAAAAACTCGGAGCGATTGGCTCATATAACTAGAATTTATTCCCCAGTAGGGGTTTGGCCCATAATCAGAAAAGAGATATACGATAAAATTAATGGATATGATAATGATTATGTGCACTTCGAAGAGATAAGGGATTTGGCAGCTAGAGTTTGGATATTTGGAAGTGAGGTTGGTTATATATATAACTCAGTTACTCAACATGTGGGCAGATTGACTAATGTCAGTAAAAATTATGGAAATGATATAGCTTTGGACTTATATTTCCATGCTTCAAAGAATCAGCTTATGTTTTTTATTAAAAATTATTCAACAATAACAATACTTAAATTTTATTTTCCATATTTGATTATTAAATTTGGAGATCTTTTGTATAGCTTCATTAAAATTGGTCGTAAGGCATTTTTTGCTAAGCTTGATGCATATAAATGGGTCTTAAGAAACATGCCTAAAATATTGATTAAAAGGAAATTTATAAATGAAAATCGGGTCGTCAAGGATAAAGATATAATGAACCATTTAATCAAACCAGATAAACATGCAATGCAATCGTTGATTAGAATGAGAAATAGATATGATGAAAAAACTCGGAAGTGGATTGGAGTTGCCTTACGCTCTAAGTAATCATAGTGGTGATAGTATACTCAATGTCATTATAGTCGAACGCGAAAAGGTCTCTTTATTTAGTGGGGGAGATGTCCATATAGATATACTTTCGTCTATTTACCGAGAAAAGCTTGGTGTCGACGTTACAAAATTTAAAATTCCATTTAACTCACCCAATTTTGACGCGTATTCAAATTTTATTTCGCTAATTAAGGTTTTTATCTGGAAAACTGAGGAAAACTGTAAATATTTACATCGTGGTGCATTAGTAATATCTCCAAATCCTTATCCAAATCATATATTAACCGCCATCAAGATATCTAAAACAATTGGAGGATATCCGGTGGTTTATTTTCATCATCTATCCCTTTCATTAAAATTCATAGCTAGACGTGGGATTATCAGATCACTAATTAATTATATTGTAAGCGTACTTAATTTATCAATCTGTAAGATTTTAGATATTCCAATTTTTCTAGATAATCCAGATGCTTATAAAATAAAAGGTTTGGACATATTCTCAGATGAGGATGCACCTGATCCATCAATAAAGTTAAAAAATTCCGTTGTCAAAAAAGATTTTGATTTATGCTACATTGGTAGATTTCAAAAGCATAAAGGTGCATTAGATCTAATTAAAGTTATCAGTATATTGAAAAGGAATAATGTAAATGTTAGTGTTGCTATTGTTGGTTACAGTGAGCTGAAATTTAAAAAAAAGGTCTTAAGGAAATTAAAAGCAGAAAATATTTTTGAAAATTTTACTTTTTTTGGAAATGTCGATTCGAAAACAAAATTTAATATTCTAAATTCCTCCAGTATTTATATACACTTGAGTTATGAAGAGGGTTGGGGAATGTCAGTTATGGATGCTGCTTCCGTTGGGATACCCATAATCGCTTATAATTTGTCAGCCTATTCCTATCTAAAAGGAAAGTTTAACTCAGTTAGAGTCGGTGACACTACCAAAGTTGCAGAATTAATAGAGAAAATACTTTCGGACCATTCGGATGCCGTATCCATTGCTAAGGAGGCTAAAAAGATAGTTGATTCATATAATTATTTAGAAATAGCAATGTATCAAATTGAAAGTTATAAAAGAATTATTTATAAAAGAGCGAAGAGTTAACCTGTAAAAAATACTGGTTAAGCTTGTACCCTAAAACTAAAATCTCTGGAATAGTGTTCTTTAAAATTCTATCTATACTATTCCCCATAGAATATCCACCAATATTTTGAAATCGTTCCTTTAAGTATCCCACCCTAGCTCCTTTTATAGATAGTCTAACTGAAAAGTCGGTATCCTCGCCTCCGCTAATAAAGGCTTCATCAAACATCTCATTTTTTAATAAATCTGATCTAATTATCGAAATGGGCTGAATATTCTTAATCTCAACCAATGGAATTGTGAATTTTGTAATTGCAAGGTTCATTCCATGACTTATTAGCTTTAAATAATTTTTATCGAACAGTGGATCATTTTCTCTTATTATTATATACTTTAAAATTTCTGGGAGGTTATACATTTTTATTTTCCCCAAATACAATCTTGACAACTTAGAAATTTGAGATGGATTTAAATGTGACAGGATATTATTGGAAACAATTCGTTTTATTAACCAAGATTGATTAAAGATTTTTTGCTTGGGGGACAAAAATGATAAGCCATTCATTATAGATGGAATAAGTACATCTTTGGCTATACCGTTTTGCATGACACTCCTTTGAAGTTTTTCAGCGCTTTCTATTGGAAAAATATCATCATTGGACAACATTATGTATTTTGTGTTTAATAGAATTGCTTCCCTGATTCCAACATTCATTGAATAAGAGAAGTTAAAAAACGGTCCGCTGCTTTCTACATATATGATATTAAATCCATCTAGTTTTTTAGTTAAGGTTTTTACATTTTGGCTTTCTATGGATTTTATGGGAATCACTGCAGTAATTTCAGTATCAACTTTCGATTCCAGTTTAAAAATACGAACCTCCGGACGTTTTCTTGAGGTTATAAATTCTATAAGATCCTTGACGGACCTGAAACTGTTATAGAAATCAAGAAAGTTTTTCGTGCTTAATTTTTCATAAAGTTCTTCTTTATCCTTGTACATTCCATTTTCTCCTAATATTTATTAAAATTACTGGGGGGAGACTCGATACATATAGTAGCAAAGCTAGCATTTCACTTGTATTTTCTGCACTATATGAATCTTGCAATTTGAAAGAAATAATAGTATGAGAAACACTTTCATTGACAAAAAAAGAGTTGAACTCTAAATAGGAAAATACATTTAAAGGCTTGGAATTGAAAGTTTTATTGTTAGCATTAAGGTTCCATGCAGAATTATAAGTAGTAGAATAAAGGATCAAAAAAGTATGATTCCCTATTAGATTTAAATCAAGAATCAACTTAGTAGGATTGATATAACTGTATGCCAATATGGATGGCCCTGACAGAGGACTGGATTCATTTTCGTATCTAAAAGAATTAATATGAAAAGAGTATAGATAAGATTTTACATGAATATTTGCTTGATATGTTAAAAATATGGCAGAAGAATTGAAACTCTGTGGAGTCTCAAAAATGAAATTAAAGGAATCCTTTGTCAGATTTCCTCCTTCAGGGTAGCTCTCATGAGTTGAAAGGACGTTCCCGCTCATGTTATGACCTGAATATAAGCGAACATCTACTGTTGCAGCAGACATGTTAATACCGGTTATGGAGTAATTAAGATCATAAAAAGTGCTGTTTTTTAGAGAAACCATGTCCCAAATGTTAGAATAAGACATATTAGAAGGAAGTGTACTACCGTTATAGTATACGCTACCGTTTTTGTATATTGTTTTGGACCAGTTTTCAGCAAATGCATTGTGCTGCGGTATGCTGAAGTTTAGTTGCATTTTACTTCCAATACCAAAATAAGTAATATTACCATTTTTCTGTATGCCACTTATATTTGTTGTATCAAAATTATGGGGGAAAGAATACACATGGAAAAGACCAGTAAAAAAGGTGTTGCGTAAAACCAACCAATTTCCGTTATTTAATACAGGTTTCAAAAATGAATCATTTTTAAACAACGACGACCAATTTTGCCAGTACCCAGCAGGAAGATAAGTTAAATCCCACGGAAATCCGGCAGCATAAATACGCGCTTTGCCTGAAAATGAAGATATAGCATCACCAGCAACATATGGCCCCTTATTTATAACAATGTATTTGACCCCTAGCAGAGAAAGTTCTTGAGAAAATGACTTAAACGTATGGTTAGTATTTATAGAAGAAAGTATTATATTCCATGTGCTAAGTGGTAGATTTATAGATGATATTTCAGGGATAAATGTTGAAATTGCCTCATTAGACATTCCTCCATAAGGTAGAAGCAGATATCTTCCTCCTGTGTTAGAAAGATGGGCGTTTAGCCATGTAGACATATTTTTATAATCATTTGGAACTGCATATTGATCGAAAGCTAAATTCGAATTCATTAGTTGGTCTATCGTAGAAGGAACATCGTGACGCCAATAATTAACACTGGATGAAAAGAGGATAAATGTAACAATGAAGATAACAACAAGTTCGATAATACGCCTTCTACTTGGGGTGTTTGCAATTCTTAAAATTCTCTCCTTCTTTTTTTTGTTTTGTTCCATATCTACAAATCCTTCACATAATATCATAAAATTGAAAAAGAAAAGGCAAAACAATAATGTTATCCCCATAAATGGTTCGTATGCAGCAATTTCTGGAATATACGAAACAATGGATGTTTCTAGAGGAGTGATTGATAAATGGAAGATAGTCCAAATGGATAAGATGATTAATATAAATATTACATTTGATAGATACAAAGTCTTCATATATGGTGATAAAAAATTTTTTACTTTCACAAATAATAAAAGAGACAAAGTAGATAAAAAGAAAGCTATGATTGCATAGTTATAGGATAACTGACCAGTAAAATTATCGGTTAAGTTTATTACAAGTTCAGATACGTTGGCAGTACCACCTGATATAACGAAAGTGTTATTGCCATTGCCAGACAATAAGGTAAATACAGTTAGAATATTCCCTGTGACAATAATGACAGAAATCATCGAAAACAAAATTCCAACAGACGCAATACTCAGATTCACAACGTTGCGAATTTTATTTATTCCCATTAGAATAAATGATATAAAAAAAAGAGGTAGGGTCCACATTACTATTTCAGGGCTCCAAGAATATACGTAATAAAACATAAGAATAAACATAAGTGACCATTGAATCACTTTTAGGTATGTTTCAGAAGAAATTATACAATATAAAAGAGTAATGAGAATAGGTTCAAAGATATACATTGTGAGGGTATCATTGACACTACCCATATAGAAAAGTCCCGTTGTTACTGGATTAAATGCATATAGAAAAGCAAAAATCAAAGAATGAAACAATTTTAAATTAATTTTATAGTAAGCTATGTAGAATATTGAAAGAGAAGCGATTGGAAGAAAACTCGTTATCCAAACCCTTTCAGCAATTGCAGGAACATTAAATAAATGCTCTAAAAAATATATTATATACGAATATGGAAGTATTGAACCAGGTGAGCCGAAATTCCCATTTTGCCAATAAAATAAATTTTGCTGAAGAATCTGACCCGGATACAAAGGGAAAACACCTAGGTCAGGAAAGTCTAAATTTCCAATATTAAATAACGATCTGAAATAAGTAACAAAAATTGCTAAATATAAAAGCAAATATAATAAAATTGAAAAACGACTTTCCTTTACAATTAAAACATATTTGTAAAGTATGTTCTTTATGCCGTTGGATGATATATTCATACCTATCTCAAATGAAAACCCTTAATAATAGTTTTTGATATTTGTTATATAGTTATGTCTAACACTATAATGCCTGTAAAAAATAACACAATTACCCAAATATCTGTCATAATTATTGCATATTTACGAAAAGAATACCTTGTCCGCGCTGTGGAATCTGTTTTAGACCAGAATTTCAATAGAGACAATTATGAAATCATTGTGGTAAAAAATTTTTCGGATTCATTTATAGATAATTATCTATTGGATCACCATGTTATTAATATTTTATCAATAGAAACGCAAATTGGAAAAAAATTTGTGGAGGGAATACGTATTTCTAAAGGAGAAATTATCTGTTTTTTAGAGGATGACGATCTTTTTCTAAAAAATAAACTTGTTGAAGTATATACAATTTTTGCCAAGTATCCGAATTTGATATATTTCCATAATAATGCTTCCTTCATCAATGAAAATGGCGTACCAATTAAAAATTATAATTCTCTGCACTCCAGAAAAATAAGCAAGATCCACGAAATGTACGTAAAAAATGAAATTAAGGATAGGGTAGTTTTCAATTTGTTTGACATTGGTCCATACTGGAACAATAGTTGCATATCTATAAGAAAATCTGGTTTCCTCGTTAATTTAG
>DAHXPE010000538.1 GCA_027364495.1 Candidatus Heimdallarchaeota archaeon
AACTTCGGTTATAGCTTTATATATTGAAAGTTTAAAGGAAGGAAGAGCTTTTCTAAATACAATTAAGACTATTAGAAAACCCGTCATAGCAATTCGAGCAGGAAACACTGAAGCAGGACAGCGTTCAATCGCAAGTCACACCGCATCTCTCGCAACAAATACGGTTTTGATATCAAGTTTATTTAAGGCAAATTTAAAGTTTTCTATATATTTTTCAATTTTTATTGCAAATTTCTTCTCTAAAAATCGCCAGATTATTTTGTTTTCCTCATCTGAGAGAATTTTAGCATAATTTTCTCGTTTATTCTTAATTTGTTTTGTATCTTGGTTATCCATCAAATTATGTTCCTATTACACGTAATTTTGCTATAAAAAAAGCATCTGAATCGTTTTGATGAGGATTAATTCTAATAGCATTTTGTAATTGAATTGATAAATCCTTATCCTGCCATTTACGAAGACCGGGATGTAATTTCCAACCATCAAGTAGCGATGTATCTAATTTTTCTACTTGGACAATATTCTTTTCTAAGAAAGGTTGAATAACTAATTCATTTTCGTAAGGTAGCAATGAACAGGTAGAATAAATTAAATATGAATCATTATCTTTTAAGCTTGCTATTGCAGCAGTTAATAACCCCTTTTGTTTTTTTTGAAAGTTTAAAATTGCCTAAAATAGACGTGGAAGGTTATGGATAGCTTCTAAAGAAGCTCTAGAATTTATCAATAAAGAGAGATTTGATCCAGCAAAGGTTATGACTTGTGCAATAGGAAAATCTGATTCCAAAAAGTTACTGCAAGACGATGATATGTATATAAGACTTACCATTGACGGAGCAATGTTTTTTAATGTAGATATCGCAAAAAATATTTTGTTTGTGACAGAGGAAGAGGAAGAATTATGGTATACCGGAGAAGTAATTGATAGATCAAAATCAGAAATTCCAAATGATGTTTATGTTTTAGCAAAAGCAAAGACAAAACAAGTAATAGGTTCAACCATTGCCAAAAATGGATTTTTATTAAATTTTGTTCCGAAATGGAGAAGACCAGATCGATTGGTTGATATTCAAAATGATTTTAATGAACCAGAAAATCCAATATAGTTTGGAGAAATTCTCATGATTGATTACAATAGATTATTTAAGCCACAAGCTGTTACTGTAATTGGTGCTTCATCTAATCCAGTAAAGTTAGGTGGTGTGGTAATGAACAATCTTCTAAATAGTAAATTTCCAGGACATATTTATCCTGTTAATCCTAAAGGAGGAAAAATGTTTTCATTACTAGTAACAAAAACAATAAATGAATTACCAGATAATGTGGACCTGGCAATTTTAGCCTTAGACGCAGAAATGTCCATAAAGGCAATTGAAGAATTAGGAAATAAACATATTCCATTTGCAATAATTTTTGCTGGTGGTTATGCTGAAATAGGTAGACAAGATTTAGAAAATGAATTATTAGAGGCTTGTACGAAAGCAGAAATTCAATTGATAGGACCAAATTGCATGGGCTTTTTCAATAGTTACCAAAATCTGAACGCGTCCTTTATGAATATCTTACCTCCACAAATAGGAAAGGTTTCTCTAATATCTCAGAGTGGATCTTTAATAGCAGTTGCTATTTATGAAAAACTCAGAATGGGAAAATTTATTAGTATTGGTAATGCTATAAATACATCATTTCAAGAAATTCTGCCTTATTTAGCTCAAGATGAAGAAACTTCGGTTATAGCTTTATATATTGAAAGTTTAAAGGAAGGAAGAGCTTTTCTAAATACAATTAAGACTATTAGAAAACCCGTCATAGCAATTCGAGCAGGAAACACTGAAGCAGGACAGCGTTCAATCGCAAGTCACAC
>DAHXPE010000551.1 GCA_027364495.1 Candidatus Heimdallarchaeota archaeon
GAAAAAAAATTTATCTGTGATAGAAAAAAGGACAATCAATTCGGTCAAAATCATAGCCCAAGAGGTGAAAGTGAAAGTGAAGATGAAATGACAATATTTTCTGATGATTATGATGAAATTGGGAAGAATTTTTTGGAAGTCAAGATTTTCCACTCCCCGATTTATCTGCCCACAGTTTGCATTCAATTTCTACGCATTAAAAATATTAATAGAATTATCCAATAATTAATCTAAAGACACATTAATAAAGCAGTATCTAATATATGAAAGAAAGAAAAAACTATTACTCGGGCAAAAATTTCTTCCCAATTCATTTTATCAACCCAAAATTAACCCGAACAAAAAATTATTTTGGGATGATTTCGAGCAAATAAAATGAATCTACCATCTTTAAGAGAGGGAGTAAAAGCCCAAAATAGGAAATATTTTCAAATTAACGAGAAATTCTTGTGTTGTTCTTCATAAAAGAGTTTTGACACATTTTTTTCTGTATTACCTATTACCTTTTTTACTAAAACATACTCTTTTTCTTTAAATCGAATAAAGTTATTTTTTTTTAAGAACATGAACTTTATAACTAGCAAAGCTTTAGCATCTTTTAAGCCATGAATTTTAAATTTAAATTTCAAAACATTATTCCAAGTCAAGTGTAAAAATTAAGTTTAAGTGAAATGAAATGATAAATTAAAAGTTGCAATATAATAAAAGATTTTTTTAGTAATTATAATATTAATTATGCAGTATCAGAATTTGAAATATTGCATGGAATAATATCATTGATGCTAAAGTTATTTTTTTTCCTTGGTGGACTTTCTGTATCTAAATCTGTTGGTCTTCTAGTTTTTAAATGATTTTCTGTGATAACATGCTTGAATAAAGTTATATTAAAGTATTCATAAATTTGACAAACTGGTTCTAAGCCTAATTGAACATCTAAAGCTTGTGCGCCAATTATAATATTAGTATTCTCTTGTTGGCTATCATTACTGTTATTATTGTTGTTGTCGATATTCAACATAGATTGATTCTCATCAAATTCTTCACCAATTTCATCATAATCATCAGAAAATATTGTCATTTCACCTTCACTTTCACTTTCACTTTCACTTTCCTGTTTGTTCTCATTTTCGACTTGATTGATGATTTTTAAGTTCGTTTCTTGTTTAGATTCTCCTTTTAATTCGTGTCGTGCCATAGCAATTTTTGAAAGTGTTTTTATTGACATTCTATTCCTTATCTTTGATTTTGTTAGACCTAGCATTGAAAATAGTCTTTCAACAGATGCTGAGTGAGGACAAATAGAGAAAAGTTTATTAGCAAACTTATAAATTGGATTATTTAAATTTGAATATCCTTTCCAATAGTCCCTTGGTGAAAGCATTAACTCATCATTTGTATGGCTAAATTGATTTCTATTATCAGCATAGAGCATCAATTCCCTATATAATTGTTTTGCTTCTTCCTTATCAAAAAGTTCCCAACACATTGATAATTCAATTATGTTCTTGATAATGTCCAATATTTGAATTTTTTCAGATATTGGTACTCCTTTAAATTTAGGCCATAGAAAAAAAGCTGTAACATAAATAGGATTTTTATGTAAACTTAAGAATCTTTTAAATACACATTTTAAAGCACTATTCTTCAAATTAACATATGTTCTTGGGATTGATATCGCATCAATTTTGACATATATGTCTAAAATTGAAAAAATCACATCACTTAGTGTGGCAGTATTTTTTTCTAAATATGAGATTTTATCTGCAATGGGTTTTATTAAATCCAATAAACATCGATTTTTGATAAAATGTATTTCATCTTTAATTAGTTCTGATATTACTGTATTTGTTACAGGCAAGGTGTTAATGGCTGTTTGAAATGCCTCTTTATAAGTATCAATTGAAAGGCATAATTTTGCTAATGAGTACCATCTTGATTCTGTGAATGACTGTAATATATGTTTTATGTTATTTTCTTTTTGGTACGTCTTGATCCAAGAAAACATCGTATGTGAAGATTTGAAGAAATTAATAATTTTGCAATTGTCTTTAATAATTTCGTGACTATTTTCAAGATGTGCAATATCTTTTGATATAAGATTTAAAACATGAAGGGAACACTTCAAAGGTATGATGTTTTTAAAATCTTTATGTATATCTGATCTCATCTTTTCCATTACATTTGGGCTATCTGTAACAAGAGCCACAAGAGAAGAAGGATCTATACAATTATTTTCAAAGAGGACTGAAGTCAAATGTTGTTTTAGATTTTGTGCATTATGCTGGACAGATGATAAATCTTCAATTGATAATATATATTCAATAGGTGGTGATAATGCTATGATAGCATAAATCGAATTACCAGTGCAATCAGTCCACCCATCCATTGCAATAGTAATATTTGAATCTGCTTTTAGTTGTTGAATATTCTTTGATTTGATTGATGACACAAAGTTGTTAAAATATTGATATCTCATTGCTGTTGAAGAATGTAGACGACAGTTTGATCTATTGTGACTTGCATAATCAATCAAACGCTTCAAAAATGGGTTATCTATTACACGAAATGGTAGATTGGCACTAATCACAAACTTCATAGCTAACTCATTTAAAACATTATTATCAAATTCAAACTTTGAATCCTCGTTGTGTTTGTTTTTTCCCGATACATAATCAATTTTATACTGATTTAAAATATCGAATGGAATTTTTGAGCAATTGCCATCTAAAAAATGAGTACGAAGACGTTCAATTCTTCCTTCACACTCTTTCCCACAGAACATGCACTTTGCTTTATATCTTTTCTGACGATTTGTTTGAATAGAACGATAAAAATAACTCCATTCAAAAGATAATTTACTACTAGACATTTCAAAACCCTCGGGGATATTATTTTTAAATTCCTCTAAAAATTTTTGGGTAAGTTCCATTGTCAAAGATCAAACAAGAAAAAAATTCAAATTAGCAAATTACTTTTTATGAGAAAGTTGAAACGTTTAATGGTGATGAAATAAAAAAATCTCCTTATTTTTTTCTGCGTTTGAGGTGAAAAAAAATTTATCTGTGATAGAAAAAAGGACAATCAATTCGGTCAAAATCATAGCCCAAGAGGTGAAAGTGAAAGTGAAGATGAAATGACAATATTTTCTGATGATTATGATGAAATTGGGAAGAATTTTTTGGAAGTC
>DAHXPE010000327.1 GCA_027364495.1 Candidatus Heimdallarchaeota archaeon
TTTTCGCTGTTCGCATTTAACAGAGCTTCATACATCACCATCATCAATAGCAAACATCTATCTAGCCCCATTTAGATACTTTAAATCCAGATATGAGTCATAATATCACAATCTGTATTCACATCTATTTTTTTAACTAATAAAGGTAGAAAAATTTGATTTTAAATTTATTTTTAAAAATAGAAAGCATATTTATCTGTATGGGGAAATATATTTTACTTTTTGTTAAATTTTCGTTATTAAGCTATAAAAAATTTAAGATGTGAATACAGATTGTGATATTATGACTCATATCTGGATTTAAAGTATCTAAATGGGGCTAGATAGATGTTTGCTATTGATGATGGTGATGTATGAAGCTCTGTTAAATGCGAACAGCGAAAAGGAAGTGACACGCTGTTGGCGTGAGATATGAAAAGCTATTTGATTAAATGCAGAAGCTAAAACAATAATGGACTATCTGACTTCTAAACATTGGGATGTGGACTTGAATGACATAGCATAATCGACATAGCATAATTGATACAATGAGTTTGATGTATCGATGACTCCCTTTAAACAAGTACTTCGATTTGCCCTGCTAATTTTAGACCATTTAGTTCTCGAATTACTAAAAGAAACTGGTAAGTAACAGTTGCAAATCATAAAAGTTAGTAAATTATTTATATAGCTTTAAATGTTCTCATATCACTGTTCAAATATTTTAATAGGTCAATGATTTAAAAAATGATACTGTTGGTTTCAAAAATGTGAATTAGAGGCATTTAGCTAGCTTTACATTATAGTTTAAGATATGTAAAACATCATTTTTAATGAAAAGCAAATTAATATAAACAAAATAGGAAGGTTGATTTTTTCCTTTATATTCAATGGATGCAACCAGGTTTTAGTTCCAAAAGGTGTCCAGTTCTTTGAATATAATGCTTCGCTAAACTTAAGAGATAAATAATTCGTTCTAAAGAGCAACAAACTAATAACAAAAGGCAAATTTTTTATTTTATCAATATATGAACCATCTAATGGTACTCCTCTTATGAGTAAAGCATTTTTTATATCTGTACTATCATTTATGAATAGGAAAATATAACGATAAGCAGTTGAAATAGTCCATGAATACCTATAAGGAATTTTAAAAAAAATTAATGCTTTAGTAAGATTTTCAGGTGTTATTTCCGAATAAAAGAGCGTATATAGTACAGTAATACTCATAATCCGTAAATATATAATCATTAATAATCCAAAAGATAAATTTAGAAGGATATTGAACAATATAAAAACCATAAAGCCAGTAAATAAGCTTAAAAAAATAATATATTTGTAAGAGGGAGTATTCCTAACCAGAAGAACAATACCAATAAGTGCTAAAAAGATGATAATTAATATAATTGAAGATTCCAAGAGAAAATAAATTGTAAAAATAAAACTAAATAGTATTAGGAGACGTGGGTCAATGAAATTTTTTTTTCTTGTTTCTGCAATAATTTTTTTTCACCTAGTTTAAACTTAATTGTAAGAACTTTTGATAAGTAATATCTTCTGAAAGCTCATTAGATGTAATTTTCTTCAAGTATATTTTAAATTCAAGAGGTATTGTCAAAAAAGACATTGCTTGCTCAGTTTTATTTCTAAGATAAGAAGACAAGGAGCCTTGGTATAACACTGAACTCAACTGATTAGCTTCATCTTTATGCAAAATGACCACTTGATCAGTTAAAGTCAAAAGAAATTGAATATCGTGTGTTATGATTATAACCTTTTTCTTGCGCTCATTTAGTTGTTTTATTTCTTCCTTTAATTGCTGAATCTCAAAATAATCTAAACCATTGGTTGGTTCATCTAAAATATATAATTCTGGATCATTCATTTTAAGTAGATAAAATGAAAGTTTTCTTTTTTCACCACCACTTAGCGTTAAAGGATGTTGTCGTTCTTTTCCTATTAGAAAGCCTTTTTCAAATTTTTGTTCCGTTAAATTTTGATGTACGTTTTTTCTTCTCAATTGTATTAATTTATTATTAAATACTACCTCTTCTTTAACTGTTTGTTTTAAAAACGCGTCAGAGAGCAATTGAAAAGACAATGAGAGTAAATTTAGCCTCTTTGTTGTTTTAATTTTAGTTATGTCTTCTCCAAATAAAGTTATTTTCCCTGATTTTACCTTACACAAACCAGCTAATGTTTTAGCTAATACTGTCTTCCCAGATCCATTAGATCCTAATAAACCAATAATAGGCTCATTTGTAAGTTTTAAATTAAAATCATAAAATAAATATTTCTTTGAATTCGGAAGAACAACCGAAATATTTTCTATGTCCAAAAAAGGATTAGAGTCCATGATTTAATTTCCAGTGTAGTATTTAATTGCTAAGGGAGAAATGTCCATCCATGGAAATTGTTTTATATTTCGTAATAATGCTTTTTTTGATTCATATTCAGTTATAACAGGACCAACGTTTGAAATAACCAGAAATTTATCGGCCAATTCAATAAAAGGCTTAATATCATGAGTTGCAATAATTATTGTTTTTTTATTCTTGAATGATGTAAGTAATTCTATTAACATGCCTCTACTTTTACTATCTAAATTAGCTAAAGGCTCATCAAGTAATAATGAGGAGGGATCTGAAATAACAGTACTTATGAAAACTACTTGAGCTAGTTCTCCACCGCTTAAGTTGTGAGGATTTTTTTGTAAAATTGTTTTTAAAAATGAATATTTTTCAAGAAACCATTTTAAACGTTCTTGAATTACATCAAGAGGTTGGCCCATATTTTCTAAATCAAAAATCAATTCTTGTTCAACGGTCGAACCAACGAATTGTAAATCAAAATCCTGAAATAAGTATCCGATATCAATACTATGTTTAAAAAAATTTTTTTCAGTCCTCACTTCACCATTTATTAGAATAGATCCATCAAGTGAATATTCAGCCAAGTAAGGAATAATTCCTTTAATTATTCTTAAAATTGATGTTTTTCCACTACCAGTTGGTCCCAGAAGAAGATTAAAAGAATTTTTTTTAATTGAAAAATTTAAATTTTCAAATAAACATGAATTTGAATTGAATTTTATTCCCACATCCTTAAAGTAAATAAAATCTTCAAAACTCATTTTTTTCTAACTACCTGCCGGTCCATAAACCCATTTTATTTGAGAATCATGATTTAAATAAAAATTAGAGACGCCAACGGGACTATAAATCCAACCTGAATTCTTAGAAAAGTAATAATAGGTCCATGCATTAACACCTTGATTTTGAATGGTATTAATTTGAGTAATAAGAAAACCTAAACTGCCAAACGATGTTCCTTTAATAGCAAGAGTAGAATTCATTACATTCACCAAAAGTGAACCATTTTTAACATCCATAACAAAGGAATTCCAAGTGATTGGTTTAGATGTATCTTTGGATTCAAAAACCATAGCTAAAATTATGGTACTGGATGAAGATTGATTACTAGATGATAGAGAATTGTTTTGATTTACTAAAACAGCTAAAGAGATGGTCGAAAATAGACTATAAACAAGAATAATTGCAATTAATGTAAATTGCATGAACCAATATTTTCCGAAGGAATTTTTTAACCATTTACCTTTATCAGACATTTTACTCTGATCCAAATAGCGATATATTATTTGAAATCTTAATAACCCCCAAGTAATCAGGAACAAAAAAGAAGATTACTCCATTTGTAAATTCATGAAAGAAAGTATATGGAAGACCTGCAATAAATAGTAAAACAAAAGCCCTAACATTTTGAACTAAAAAAAACGAATAGAATGTTGTGATCAAATCAAAAATTAATGTCAATACAATACCAACGATCATAAATCCTAAGCGAGAACTAAATTTGATCTTAAGATCAGATACTGATGAAGCTGGAATATTTTCTATCATTACTTTCGAAAGATTTGATGCTACTAGGACATTAATAAAATAGGCAAATATTTTAAAGAAAAAGAGAGGACCTGCGAAACCATAGACAATACTAGCAAAAAGTTCAAAGATTGTTGCCGTTGTAAGCATCATAGAAAGGCCAATTTTAAAACCATAGTAGAAAGAGACTAAGAATATAAATATCGTAATTGTTTCGAGATTCGGTATGAAGAGTAAACTTGTCGACGATGCTACAGCAGCTGCAGAATAAATAACAACAATAGCTGTAGATTTAATGATATTTCTATAGGTAGTACTTGAAATTGATTCATTCTCTTTTAAGAATAAAGTTTTATCCAGAGGTTTTAGATCGACTTCTTTGTCAGTAATGTCATTAAGTTCCATAGTTAATTCAACTAGTAATTTCTTTTCTTTTTAAATATTGAAATTCCTATTAAAACAAGAATTAGGCTAATACTTAGAAAACCAGGATTAGTAGTGGTTGTTTTAGAGTTTGAATTTATACTTGCAGAAGAAGAATTAGATTCAACATTGTTTGTAGTAATTAAAGTACTGGATTGCAATTGTAGTTCTATTTTATAAAGTGAACCTATGAATAGAGATGATTTAGCATATAATAATACACCAGTAGCAAAATCATAAACTAATGTCGTATTTTGATTGCCTAAAGACATATTTTGAGAATAAGTAAATTCAATGGCATTCCGTAAATAACCAGAATCATTATAATGAGAAATATTTGAAATACTTAAATTTCCTTGCAAATATTCTCCTTTCGCAGCATTTTCAGCTTGAATTACGCTTAAAGACCAGTTATATGGATCCATCACAAAACCTGGAGACCAAGGATAAATGGAGAGAGCAAATGTGTTAGCTAAATCATTATTATCAGTGGTTCTTTTACTCACATTACCAATTGAAAAAAATCCTGAATTTGGATTGGTCATATTATTTTGAGAGCTAGTAATATTGTATACAACGAGTGTTCCTTTAGTAGCATTAACATATATTCCCTGTGAGTACCAGTCAAGTAAACTTGCTTGATTCCAGTCTTCGAGTTTCCATACATTGACAGAAACCTGCTCATTACTGTTGGTTACAGATGTTCCTGGTGTTATCGATAATTGGAGACTCAAAAGGAATAAAATGAGTAACGTAAGGCATTTAAATGTGAATGATGATTTCATTTGAAATTTAACTCCAATTTTATTATTCTATTCATTATTTATAAATGGGTCTAACTGGCCCGTTTTTTGAAAAAATTTTTAT
>DAHXPE010000346.1 GCA_027364495.1 Candidatus Heimdallarchaeota archaeon
TTAAAAATGGAATATTTTTTTATCTAAAATCATTCCCTCAAATTTGGATAAGCAAATTAGCCAAAGTCTTTGATTTAGACCAAAGGGTTATACTTACGATAATTGATGAATTAGTAAAAGAGGAAAAAGTTAAACTTCATAACTCAAATAAATTTTCTTTTAGTTCGGTTAACTATAATTTTCTTAATAATGAAATCCAGTTTTCAGCTGAATACAATTATAAAGATGAGTTATATACCCTTAATTCAGAAGAATACGGAATAACCTTTAAAATTACATACCTCAATAATATTTACAATGAGTTTCTTTCTTATATTGAATTCTTGGTTATGAATGTTTTGCTTGAGCAAGACAATACAAAATTGAGTACGAAATTAAAATTAATAAAATCTAAATTAGAACCTATTATAAATATTGATCGTTTTTACAAGTATTTCGATTCGATTGAGGGTAACAATGACCAAGATTTCACTGAAAGCTAAGGATATAGAAGCAGCTCTTAAAAAAAAAGGATTTGAAAAAGCAAAGAACCGCAGTACAGATCATAAATATTATGTATTAGTGATAAATAATATTAAACAGAATGTATATACAAAAATTAGCCACGGAATGAAAGACGTACCTAGTTGGTTAATTAATGAGATGACATCACAATTAAAAATGCCAGATATCAACTATTTAAAAGATTATGTTAATTGCGATATTGAGCGAGATGAATATATTCAAATGCTTTTAGATGATGGACACATAAACACAGAAGATATTGGCACACAATAGCAACACCTAAAATTCTATGAAAAAGTAATTTAATGTTATTTTTTAACACTATCTATCATGAATATGGATTTGCTGTTATATTTCGCTAAGTGCATACCAAATTTACTTTCTAAAGATGAAATTTGTAGAAAAATGAAAATAGATATTAAATAAAGTTCAAAAAAATATTCTTGTATCTAACTTATTGTTATATTTAATTTCATTGTTTTAAAGACGATATTGGAAGTCATTGATAAAGCATAATCAAATTTATTGTCTTTCGATACTCCAACAATTAAGCCTTTCACTTTTTGGTTATTTTTGGATAAATTTTGTTTTACCCATCCCATATACCGTAATATTTGTCCTATTGTTTTATCTGATGTTGATCTTTTTAATTCAATAACTACAAAAGTATTTTCTTCTTCATCAATTGTCAAAAAATCCATTATGCCTATTTCTTGTGTGTCGTACTGTCCTTTTTTTGTGTTTTGTTTTTCATCAAAATATTTTAAATTTGGAAATAAATTACTAAAATTCATATGGATTAAAGATTGATAGTGCTGGACTTCTAGTGCTTTAAAATCTTCTTCATTTTGAAATTCTTCTTCGTCATCTGATTCAACATCACTAGTCTCCATATCTAATGGATAGATTTCAGTATAAAGGAAATGGCTAAATTCATCATTTGTTTTGTTTGGAAAATAATTACGCCTTAATTGAGATATTTTAAACTTCAGGCATTACTTAAAAAGTTCTCTAATTTTCATCAAAAAGTATATTCTATTACGACAAAATCCATACTCTTCTAAAAAACTACCGAAAAGTATTTAGTCTAGAAAAATACTACTTGGGATTAGTTGGTAATAGTACATCCAACTACTGTGAGACATAATGAGTTTACAATCAGCTTCCATTGAACAAAAATATGCAAAAGAGACAGAAATTGTTCGTTTAAAAAGGGGAGCAGGTTAACCAAAGCAGCTTTTCTAATGATGAGTTTTTTCTTGACATTGAATTGATTAAAAGGAATCAAGAACAACGTATTATACTTACAACGAGAACAACAATACAAATGCAATGTAAAGGGAAAAAAACAATACAACTAGCAAATGGACAGGATTCCCAACAACTATGTTTGCATACCCACTTTCAAACAAGAGGAATTGATAAACATCATAAAGCACTTCCTCAGGTTTTAGAATGTAAAAGTTGTGGAAAACGTTGTTATCCACACACAAGTTATGAGTTTCAGGATAAAGCAACTGAAATTGTACGTAATTTGCTTTCTGCAACATTTGAAGATCATCAACCATTACTGGGACAAGAGTCAGTAGTTCATTTTAGTATGAGTAGATTGAGTCAGATTGGTCAAGATTTTAAAAACTATATCACAAGTCTCTGCACATCACATTCAAACAAAGCTCTTGATACTTTTCTACAAACTATACCTAGACCTGATTTTGCTTTTTATCAAGAATTGGGAAGGTTTGTGACAACAGAAGGTCAAACCAGATTCTTTGACCAATCTCCAACCGAATACATCCTACCATTTGCAAGTGATAAACAGGGACTCATTGTAGTTGACAGTCCTTTTTCAGCAATTCTTAAAGGATCTACAAGCTCAAAAATGATAGATTATTCAAAAATGATTATTATGGACGAGACATTTCTGAAGATTGGAGGAATTGACTATATTCTCATCATTGCCGTTTCAAAAGAAGGAAAATTACTTTCCTGGACTTTAGGTCGTACCAGAAAGGCACTCGATCTTGACAAGGTTTTCCAAGACGCACTGACCCGGTATCCATTTCCAGGTGTTATTGTCACGGATCATTTTAGTGGGTATCATGCTATGATCAAACTCTATCCCTTCTCAATTATTCATGTTTCTCATATTCACAGTCCACCTTATAATCGAGCAATTATTTATCAACGTTTCTTTCTTAAAGGGCAAAGTAAAGTTTTAGAACTTCAATTAGCCGTAAACACAGATATTTTTGCATCAAGTAAACAACAACTTATACAGTATAGTATTCAAGAAACACCTCTCATAACACCTAATTTTATACCTCCATCAACAGTTTCATCGGCAATAACATCAATAACATCAATAACTACACTACCAAACACACCAACAACTACACTACCAAACACATCAACAACTACACCACCAAACACACCAACAACTACACTACCAAACACACCAACAACTACACCACCAAACACACCAACAACTACACCACCAAACACACCAATAGCTACACAACCAAATACACCAACAACTACACCACCAAACACACCAACAACTACACCACCAAACACACCAACAACTACACCACCAAACACACCAACAACTACACCACCAAACACACCAACAACTACACCACCAAACACGCCAACAACTACACCACCAAACACACCAACAACTACACCACCAAACACACCAACAACTACACCACCAAACACGCCAACAACTACACTACAAGTCACATCAACAGTCACATCTCTACCAATCACTTCATCAACATCGACAAATTCACCAACACTGAAAGCACGAGGTCGACCGAAAGGTGTTAAAAATCGCTCCAAAGATGTCATTGAGCAAGAAAAAAAAGAAAAAGAAGCAAAACCTAAGAAGAAAAGAGGAAGAAAAAACCCTTTTCGCTCTCACAACTTTGTTTCACTTTCAGTAGATCTTGAACATGCATCTCTCTCTGTAGAAGATGTTTCGGATCAATTTTTGAGCGACAGAATGTTTTTTCTCCTGTCTACATTATTGTTTCTTTTTGCAGGGAATTATTTGACCTCAAATTATGTCGAAAACATCTTTTCCCAATTAAAACTCAACTTACGTCGTGGACTCAAGGCTGATCCGCTGAAATTCCTCCAGACTATGTTTTTGTTCACAATTGAAAATCATGATCGGATAAATGAAACTGCTGTGCTTCAAGAGTTAATTGATTCCTATGTAACAGAATTTTCTCCTCCAATCGGTTTTGGTTACCGGCAGCACTTGAAAGGCCCTGTTCTACCTTATATGTTTTCATCTGCTTTCTAATACGGCATTTCCAGTGTACATTGATCATCACTAACGTACTTTTAGTACTTTAGATACACCGCTCTAGTTGACACTCCGTTTGTAAAGTGTCCGTATAAATACTAGTAGTAACATGAATCATCCCTTTTGTTCACGACACACTAGTTTATAAGTAATGCCTGAAGATTAAAATATCTCAAAAAAGCTGATTTTCATGATTTTTACTTATTATTTAATATCCTTATTCCTGTAACTTTCAACTAACTCCTAATAAAATAAAAAAAAAATGATTGTAACATATAAGGAAAGTACAAAAATTTAAAATTTATTTCTAAAACAATAAAATAGACTAAAAGATTATATGTTTTAATAAGGATTTATTATAATGACCACACAACATAAAATGATATTTAAATCAGCTTCTAATATGTCTGATATAAAGGATGAATCAATAGAATTAGTTGTAACTTCGCCTCCTTATCCTATGATTGAAATGTGGGATGAAATATTTGGTCTTCAAAATACAGAGATACAATCAGCTCTTGAGTCAAATAATGGATCATTAGCATTTGAATTAATGAATCAGGAATTAGATAAAGTTTGGAGTGAATTATATCGAATCGTTGTTCCCGGTGGAATTGTTTGCATTAATATTGGTGATGCAACACGAACGGTAGATAAAAACTTTCAATTGTTTAATAGTCATAGTAGAATAACTTATTTTATGAATAAAATAGGATTTCAATCTCTTCCAGAAATTCTGTGGCGAAAACAAACCAATGCTCCAAATAAGTTTATGGGAAGTGGAATGTTACCTCCAGGTGCCTATGTAACATTAGAACACGAATTTATTCTTGTTTTTCGAAAAGGAACAAAAAGGGAATTTTCTATACAACATAGCTCATTAAGGCGTGAAAGTGCTTTTTTTTGGGAAGAAAGGAATATATGGTTTTCTGATGTTTGGGATTTTAAAGGAACGACACAAAAATTAAAGACAGAAAATTCTCGTGAGAGAAGTGCAGCTTTTCCTTTTGATTTAGCTTACCGTTTAGTCAATATGTACTCTGTTAAAAATGATACCGTATTAGACCCTTTCATGGGAACAGGTACAACTGCTTTGGCCGCAATATGCTCTCAACGTAACAGTATTGGATATGAAATTGATTCAAACTTAAAGGAAGAAATTTTTGATAAATTGTTGCATTCAAAAGATTATCTCAACAAAGTAATTGAAACTAGGATTAATAACCATATCGAATTTATTCAAGAAAGAATAGTGGAAAAAGGACCAACAAAATATGTGAATAATATTTATGGATTCCCCATAGTTACAAATCAAGAAGTGGAACTTTTCATCAAAAATATCCAATCAATCTCTAAAAATGAAAATGATATAGTTATAAGTTCATATATTGATACTCCTCAATTAAAAATAGAATTGGCTAGAAATGATTTAATTAAATTAGATTTAATTAATAAAGAAAAGAAAAATAAAGGTTTATTAGTGTATTTAAGTTAAAAATCATACTCAACGACTAAACCAGTTTTGGTTTTTTCATAATAAATCATTTTTACATTAATTGTTTCACGTAGCATATTTTTAGTTTTATACGATGTAGGTTTTACAGATACAGGAATATTTCCTATATATCCATCAATGCCTTTTGCTTCTTCTTCTGAATTAGCTAATCTGTAATTCAAACTCTTTTCTTTTGAGATTATTTTCAAGAGATATCCTTGAAATTTCATTCCGACAAATGTTTTATTGATCACAAGATCCTCTACCCATGATCTTACTAAATCCTTTGTAATATAATTCATAGCTTCTTGTAAATTGATAATCATATCAAATATTTTTTCTGTAGCATTATCAAGAGCTTTTGGATTTTTAGATAAATACCAAGTTTTCCAACCTTTTAATGTTTTTTCAGGACATTCTTGAACCAAATCAGACATCTGTCCAACAACTCTTGGTCGAGTTCCTTGTGCATTTTGATTAGCAAGATTTATAAGTTGAGTTGTATATTTTGGGAAAGTAAATTCATTTTCAGTAGAAGCTTTTAATATTTCTTCGTTTTTAATTGCTTTTCTTACCATAGTATCCTTCCTTTAGGCAAGAAAAAACACAATTGTATCAAAAATTAATAGTAAGTTACAAATTTTGTAACATGTTGTTTTTTTTGGTAACATGATTTAATTTTTGGTAACATTTTTTGTTGAGTTGTATGTCTGATTTTCAAAAAACTACAATATTCTCAATATTATCGTCTGAAAGAAGCAGAAAACTCTTTGAAATAATAATTGAGTCTGGTCTTTTAACTTCGATAGAAATTCATAATAAGTATATTGGCTTATATGGCCAGACAAATAGAGAAACAACTTATCGGGAATTAGAAAAACTACAAAATGGAGGGATATTAAATAAAAAATATGATCAAATTAAAAAAAAACTAATGTATGAAAATAATATGAGATCATTGAATTTGACTATTAGAGAAGGCAAATTAGATTTTGATTTAGATTTCTTTGAAGAATCTATATAAATATAGAAAATGAAAAATTCCTTGGTCTGTAAAAATCAAAATTAAGTGATTTTAATTATTTTTAAGAGAGTAAATTTCCAGTGGAAATTTAATTAATATTGCATTTACATTCACTATCCTTCATTTTTGAGCAAAGGATGATTTATGAATTCAATTTAACTATATTTGATGCATTTTCAAATGTCTCTTTAAATGCGATATAATTTTATATCTTTTATCGCAAAATTCACATACTAAATATTTAACATTAATTTCATGTTTCCACATCTTATGTTGGTTCATAATTCCGGTTGATTTAAATTTCTTCTTACAAAATTCACAAATTTTCCAATTTATATTGATATCATGAACAAATTGTTTATGTTGAGTTATATCAGTCCTTGATTTAAATTTTTTTTTCACATATATCACAATTGAACCATTCTATCCCAATATCATGCTTATATTTTTTGTGTCGTGTCAGACCAGAAGAGTTTTTGAATCTGGTATTGCATAAATCACAATTAAAGGACTCAACATTTATATTATGTTTGAAGGATTTATGTATTTTTAATCCGTGAATAGATTTTACTTTATGGTGACATATATCGCAAATGACAAAATTAGATTGATGTATCAATGCTTTATGCTGGCGTAAATTTCCAGTAGATTTAAATTCATTCCCACAAACATCACATTTAATAATTTTAACATTTATATTGTGGACATGTGCCAAATGTTGAGTTAATTTATCTTTGAACTTAAATTCAGAATTACAGTATTCACATCTAAACAATTCATTTATGATATTATGTTTTGAGGCTAAATGAGCACCTAGATGATCAATTCTTTTAGCAACATATTCACATTGTCCAAAAGGACACTGATTTTCGCTTTTTCCTAAAAAAATTAAGTCATTAGAAATCTTTTCAATAGATTCCTTAGCAATCAGTGCAATTTTTGCTAATACCTCATAAATTTCCATTCCGTATTTTGTTTTTGTCGATAAATATCGATATACTGTTAGAAATTTGACAACTTGCATTTAAAACTCAACTTCGAAAGTTAACCAAATTTTATTAAAAAATCCACTCTTTAAATCCTTTGCAAATTTCATTTTATCCTTGAATTAGTATTTCATTTTGATCCAAGCAATATTTAATCTTCCTGCAATAAATTTAAGCTCATTTTAAATATCGAGAAACAATAATCGTAGGCTTATTTTTTATTGTTTAGTTATTCAAGTATTTTAGGTATATTCTTTTATGTCGGATCAAAAAGTTTAAATAAGCATGTTCCCACACTAAACTGAACTGTTTTATTTTGTGGCATTCTGAAACAAATTTTAAGTTATTTTGCAATTCCATGGCAAATTTAGACGTTTCTGATATTGTTAAGCCTACAAAAAATAGGGGTGAAAACTTCATCTAATGCCTTATTTTCGAAACAGGATTAAATTTGAACAAAAAAAAATTTTTTACTTTCGAAGTTAAGTTAAAATATGCGATTTATTGATTATAAAAAATCCCTTCAAAATAAATCATCCACTTAAAAATTAAATTAATAAATAAGCATCAGTTTTAAATTTTGTAAAATTTTTTACTTCCTTATTAATAACTCAAGTACATAAGAAGAATTTGGTAAATAAAATTTAAAAACTAAGATCGTCGAGACCTTTGATCAGGTAATGATATTTTTATTAAATTATCATGGTAGATTTGATTATTTATAATCATGTCCCATCTTATCTCAACTTCTCCACTTCTAAAGTTCTCACACCAATGTATTGCTATTGAAACTGGAATTAAATATCCAATTTCTTTAAAGGTACCATTTTGAGGAATTCATATGTTAGGAATAGACTCTTATTGAGAAACCCTATTTAGCCAAATTCGCTGAAGGATGCCTGTCGATAAATATTATTTTATCGGAGATTATTATATTTTTTTATTATACCTAAACTGCATCATTGTGTTAATTATATATGCAAACAACTGGACTGAGAATGGGAATGGAAGAACTGATAAAAATTGTAAATTTAGATTCGGATTTTCTTTTTTCCGTCTAGCTTTTTCTACTTCTTTCATATAAGCTGAGTGAATTGGTTGTGAATCTATAATAACAAAACAAATTACAATCGTACCTGAAATAACCTTTAATAGAGAATCGATGGGAATAATGATAATTGCAAGAAGTAGAATAAACACAATTAAAATATAAATCATTCGTTGTTTAGTAAGTTGTTTGCTTAAATGTTGGAGTTTATCTAATTCCGGAAAAATTTTTCTAAGTTCACGTTCTTCTCGATTATCTTTACTTGCTTTATCAAAAATATCTTTGGTATCAATATATAGAATGATTCCTATAATTAAAACACCTATAATTTTTATATTTAAGTTAATAGGTAAAAAAACTATAATTATTAAAATTACAGGCCAAATCAATGAATAAATCAACCCTTGGATGGTGATAGGTTGAATGAATGGCGCAGGTGTATAAATTGCAAACCAATTTCGTTTAGCAATCATTTTATCACATCGCAAAAGAAGTATTAGTTATTATAAATAAATCTTTTAGCTCATAAAAATTATTATTTTTGCTCAAAAATGAAACTTGGCGATGTTTATTGTCAATAGAGGCTGTTGAAGAAGTCAGATTTAGCTTTTTTCGAAAAAGTAAATTTTGCCTTGGAATGTCTAAAGAAGTTCAAATTAAACGTATTGATCATTTTAAATTTTCCAAAAATTGAGTTATTCAACACTCTCTAATAATAATAAATAAACAAAGTTTCAAATCCTAGATTTACCTAATTAGATATGGTTAACAAAATTTGTTGGGAAAAATATGATAAAAAATTGTAATATAAGTTTAATGTTAATGGGAATATTGATTTTTTTACCAGTAATTACTGGTCTATCGTTTCCAAATTTCACTCCAATTGCTATTTATTTTGGAACGACTTCTGAAGAAGAACAAACTTTAGACGCTCTTACGGAAACGATTCCTGGAATTGAAGTAATTTCATATATGAACATTCATGACCTTTTAACTATTTTAGCTTTTCAAAATAATTACGGTGAGGTTGTGCTTATAGGACATGGATCGTCTGAAGGAATCTTACATAAAGGAATGATTGTGACGTGGGAAAAAATTGCATCTGAAATTGAATTCATTCCCACAAATAAAATATTTATCTTAGCATGTAATGGAAGTGAATCTGAGAACTATTTTAGAGATAAAGATGTCTACTCAGTTCCATTTAAAGTTGATGGTCCTAGCCTTGCTTATCTATATTCAATAATAATTACAAAAGGTGATGATTTTTTACAGAATTCTGCACTAAATAAGTTCTATTTAAGAATGACAAAAATTAGAAATGATCTTTCACAATTCGCTGGATTATACATCCTTGAACCAGGCTTAGGTTTGCAAGAAGCAATTTTGGATGGTGCAAATCTTATGATGATTTTGTTTGCAACTATTTTTACAGCAACAGCTTTATATGTAGGATCTGTTCAAACACCTGCATCTTGGGTAACGACTTTTAATATTTTTATTACGAATAATGGATTACCAAAATTTATAGCTTGGACTAGAGGTTTATTTGATATTACTATAGGAATAACCCAAGGAAATCTGGATTTAATATTTAGTGGACTAGTAGCAGTAATATCTTATTCTTCATTGATGGTAGGTGCATTGATTATGGTTCTTTTTGGTAATAATATCATTACTCAAGCTCTTGCGCTTGCAGCACTTGCAGTAGATATAGCATTTTATGCAACTGGAGCAAATGAATTATTAACCGCTGGTAAACTATTGCTGTTACTAGCTGTTGGTATACATACGTTTACAAAGGCCATCAATGATTTAAATGATTGTGATGATATCGCTTATTCTTCTACTAATTGTGCTCCAAGTACAGATAGCATTATAGGACCAAGTTCTGGATATGTAAGCACAAGTTATACATATACCTTTAGAGCTACAGACTGGGAAGGTTCTACACTTCTTTACGACATATACTGGGGTGATGGTAGTAGTTCAACATTATCAAACGTTCCATCTGGTATTGCAAAATCATTATCTCATAGTTGGCTTTCCGTAGCCTCATATACAATAAATTTTAGAGCACAAGATAATACTGGTGCTTACTCCTCTTGGTCTACTAAAACTGTAAGTATTATTAACTCAGGTACCGGTTGTGTTGATAAAGGAACTAATGTGCTTCTTTCAGATGGTTTTCATGAAAGAAAAGCACAAAGTCTCAATATTGGTGATGAAATAGCTGGGTATAATGTTAGTTCAGGAGAAATGGTACCAGTCACAATAACTAAAATCATAATTTCTACGGTTTCATCACTTCTAAACATTAATTCAGACTTATTGAAAGTCACAGTAAACTATCAACCAATATATGCAAGAAATGCCACTTATGTTGGTTGGGTAAATGATCCACAAAATCTTAAAATTGGAGATGAAATTTTTAATGCCTTTAACAATGATTGGATTAAGATTGAAAATCTAGAGGTGTTATATGGTAATTTTGAGGTTTATGATATTGGAACAGACCCTCTAAATACATTTATTGGTAATGGAATCCTTCTAGATATGCCAATTAAAAATTAAGTATTTTAATTGTCCAAATGTGTAAATGATTTTATTACACTATAAATTTTACTCTTTTACTCTTTCTTTTTTTGTCTTCATAAGAAATTTTCTACTCCTTGTTATAGATTTGATATCTAAGTTACTTATTTGCATTTAGGATACAGGTTATTTAGATAACCATACTTTAGAACTTCCTAGAACTCGCAGATCACCTTCATCCAAGTCATCAACAAAATTATGACATAATCCATTTTTTCTAAGATCTTTTTCGATTTCCCTGACGCGACTTCTATCCAGACCACGATAACTGACAAACAAATTTACCATTTTAGACCCCATTCTTTTTTTTGTATTAATGTTTAATTTAATATTTCATTGAAAAATTAATTTTGATTAATATTATTAATAACATCTGAAATTATAAGTTTAGCTAAAAAGGGATATATTCTTTCAGACTTAAGCGAGTTTATTAGACTTTTATTATTAAAATTATATTTATTAGCAATTAAATTTTCGTAAATGTTTAACCTATTTATGACTTACTTTTTGAATTGAAAAAATTCAATTCTGAGAAGAGAAGCTAAATTGAGAGGGCTGAAAAAAGAAACCAATATGGGGAACCAATTTATTGGTCAATTAAGAATAATAATATTAATATAATAGATAAATCAATGCAAACCAAGGAATAAAAGATGGATTTAATATGAGTATTTTGATTGAAGAAGAATG
>DAHXPE010000355.1 GCA_027364495.1 Candidatus Heimdallarchaeota archaeon
GAATCATTGTTTGCTGGTCATATGGAACCAATAATTTCGGATGCTAAAAGATCCATTCAAAAATCTTCCAAGTACCCACCAAACATGAATATGAAATGGTTATTGCCGTTGCATATCCACCATTGGATCAGGACCTTTATCAAGCTCATAAAGCACTTGAGAACTCTAAACAGATCATTAAAAAAACTGGTTCAAAAAATAGGAGTATTTTTATATTGGTTTCTGGTTGCAAGAATGGTATTGGGCCGGATCAATTTTTAGTTCCATTTAAAACCTATGCCAACTTGTCATTTAATGAAACTATGAACAAAATAGCAAATAACTACAAATTAGGATTCCATAAGGCTGGAAAAATTTTAGAAGCTGAACAATATACTGAATTGTTGCTCTACTCAAAGTTAGCTAAAGAAAAAGCAGCTGAAGCACACTTTGTGTCAATTACTGGTAATTTAGATGAATTTATCAATCAGAAAATAAAAGAAACAGGAATAACAAAAATTGCTTTAGTATTTGATGCTTGTGTTACTGTACCAATATTGAATTAACAGTTTTTTTCTCTAAATCAATGATGGTAACTGTTTCATCTTTTATAGTATCTACGGAAACTAAAAAGGAATTCGCTTCAACATTTTTTGAATTGCTTGAAAGAAGTGTACAATAGACATTTGGGAAATTAATTCTTTTGTCTCCAATGTAAAGCAAAATACTTCTATCAGGTGCTACTTTTGAATATTCCTCTATATTTTTCATGAGTTCTTCTGGATTACTTTCTGTTCCTTCAGTCACACTGAAAATGAACCAAGAATCAATAATAGTACCCTTATTATGTATATACCGTATCCACACTGCTTCCTGTCCTTGGACCTGTCGTATTAATGAAGGTGCTTTAAGATCCTCCATATCGGGAATTACAAGAACAGGAATCAACAACCAATTCAGTTCCAAAATATTGATATTTGAAGATTCTTGCTTTTTGTTTTTTCTTATTGAAGCTTTATTAGATGAATTATCTTCACTCATAATCCTGGGAAATAATCCACCCATTAATATAACTATATCAATGTTTTCAGATTGAATTATAGATTGTAATTTCTCTACCGGGGATTTTAATAAATAAATATCAGAAAAAGTTAAAATTTTCATAATGAAATCCATCACAACATTGATTTTGCATTTTGGTAAGATTTTTGAATGGATCTTTTAGCATCCGAAATTATTGGTTCCATATGACCAGCAAACAATGATTCGATTTCCAAAGAAGCAAGGTATTCTAAACTTGAAAGCATTTTCTCTGGATTAGAACCTGGAAAATCGACTCGTCCAAAACTTCCTTCCGGAAAAACACAGTCGCCAGAGAAAAGAATTTTTTTATCAGATTCATATAAACACATGGATCCTTCTGTATGTCCCGGAGTATGAATGACTTCGAACACATACTTATCTATGGTTATACTGTCTCCAGTGGTCAAGCCTTTAGTAATAGTAATAGGGTCTAAAGTAAGTTTGTTTATTGGATTAATATAAAGCGATTCAGCCGATTCTAAATGTTTTTTTTCATCTTCGTGGCAATAAATCGTGATTCCTTCTCTTTGGTCAGAAGAAAGGCTTGCAACTCCACCTGAATGATCCAAATGAGCATGAGTAAGAACTATTTGGTTAACCTTATGAGTTTTTATACAGGATAGGAGTTCTTCTTTTGGATTATTTACGGTATAACCCCAAGATGCATCAAATTTTCCTAAACCACTATCAACCAGTAACGACTCGCCTTGTGTTGAAGTTATAAGATAACCATTGCAGTTATAACCATAACCAAATAATAAGAAAATATTGCTCAAAATCTTTTGCAATAAAAGGACCTTGCAGTTTATTTTGGTATCACATGAGGTTCTTGGTCTGATACCAAACAAGTATTCGTTTGAATGAACCAAGATTTTTATTTTTAAAATCATACTTTTTGTTCTTTAATTGACACATTTATGTTTAGGTTCTTCTTGGTTTCAAGTCAAGTTCATTTAGAAAAAAATGCTTTATCAGAAGCAGCTGGAATACTTTCAAATTTTGCTGATATTGGATCTTTCAATGTAAAATTGTTGCCAGTAGGTGGTTTAGGATTATTGAAATCAGATAACCCCATTGAAATTTCTGAATCAATTAATGGTCTTATACAAGAATTACTTGTAACAGAAAAACTATATTATTGCTATAAAATTATACCATTAGAATTTTTTGATCTTTTCTCAGAAGAAATGATAATGAGATGGGTTGATGAAAACAAATCACGAATTTTAGAATCTGAATCTTGGAGAGTCGCTATTAATAAGCGTCATTCATCACTTAATACGCAAAATTTGATTAATCAAATTGCTAGCAGAATAAAAAACCCTGTAGATTTAAAAAATCCGGCCAAAATTATTGAAATTGAAATTATTGGAAAGTTTCTAGGTTTGGCG
The DNA here is from genome assembly GCA_027364495.1 of Candidatus Heimdallarchaeota archaeon. The sequence goes on from DAHXPE010000355.1 coordinate 2,454, forward strand.
ATATTAAAACCATATCAGCTACTACAATTCACCAATAAGATTTCAAAGATAGATTTCGAAATTATTGAAGATGATTTATTAGATGACATTGCCGAATAAAGAACAGCCGAATAAATTAAATCCAGATTTAATTCATTTTAGTGCTTTTGATATAGAATTAAATCAAAATTATAAACGATCGCAAATAATAGATTTATTACAAGAACTCAAAGCTTCTAATAAGCAAATCTTAGACCTTCAATCTTTTCAATTTAATTCACTATTAAGTCAGAGACAGTTACTTTCAGCAGTGTGGCATGCATGGAATGGATTTAAAAATCATTATTCTATATCAAACCTTCTTTCTATAGAGTTTTTGCTTTATGTTTCTGGCCAAAGACAAATTTCTAAAGCGTTGGAATTTTTTGGATTAGAGCAACAAGTAGAGAAATTTTCACTTATTGTTTTCCACGAAAATATAATTAAAAAAGGAGATTTTATTTCTTTTTTTGTTCAAAACACCATGGTTAGAGATGTAAAAGATCTTACTCTTACCGATACACTTGAAAAACGTAATAAATTATCAAAAATATTTGGCTTTAAGTTAGAATATAAAGATGATCTTTTTTTAAGTAAAGAAAGTTTCATTAATTTAGAAAATTACATTTTAACATCAATAAGCAATTTAGTATTTGAAGCAAAATTAAGCAAAAAAGATGAATAATAATTAAAACGAATAGGTAAAATTAATTTTTGATGAGTTATTAATATAAACCTAAACTTATAATATCTCAATTAACTCCTAGTTGGTAAGATTTTCTTGAAACACTATTAGAAGGTTGCTTAATGAAGAATTTAAAAAACGTTTTATTTGGAAAGGAGTTTCAAACACAAATATCATTTGTAGGACTCTTTAATGCAGGAAAAACCACTTTAGTTAAACAATTTAAACAAATGAGTGGTAGTGACGAAGTTATTGAAAGCGCTTATCATCCTACTATGGGTTTAAGTATGGAAATTTTCAAACTAGGAGAGCTTGAAGTAGTTGCTGCTGATCTTGGGGGTCAACAATCCTTTCAAGAATCATTTTGGAAACCTTTTGTATCAAAATCAGCCTCTGTGGTTTTCGTTTTTGATTCAGCTGATCTTAATCGTGTTAATGAAGCCGGTGTTGCTTTAAAAAAGGTTCTAAAGTGGATACCCAATAATTGTTCTTTTTTGTTTTTAGCAAATAAAATGGATTTAGCAAACGCTTTGAAATTAGAAGAAATCATTGAGCGGTTAAAATTAAAAGATCAAATAAAAGAACGTCCACATTCTTTTGGTGTGTATCAAATTTCGGCTTTGAAAGGAACTAATTTACAAGAACCAATTAATTGGTTAATAGACCAGATAGAAAAAATCAACAAACAAAAAGCAAAAGAACCCACCCAGGAGGATTCAGAATGAGTTTTCTAAAACGTTTAAAGACTTTTATGGGAAAGAAATCTAAGCAAACGGTTAAAGTGTCTTGGATTGGCTTAGATTATGCTGGTAAATCAACGATTATTAAAAGAGTGACACAAGGTTTATTTTCTGATGATACAAAAAGGACTTTAGGTCTAAATGTTGATGAATTTGAATCAGAAGGAATTAAATTTGTTTGTTGGGATATTGGCGGACAAACCGTTTTCCGAGATAGTTTATGGGAAAGTTATATTTCTGGTTCATCTGGAATAATTTTTGTTGTAGATTCATCAACTCCTGATCGATTCCCTGAAGCACAGAAAGAACTTTGGAAATATGTCATTGATAATCAACAAGTTGGTGATATACCCATTCTAATTTTAGCAAATAAACAAGATCTACCCGAAGCTAGATCCGCTGGAGAAGTAGCTAGAGCGTTAGATTTACATAAACTGACTAAGCATTCTTATGCAATAGTTCCAACATCAGCAGCTAGTGGATTTAATCTTGAGGATGCATTAGAGTGGTTACGTCAAAGGATCACTGAACAGATTTAGAAGAATTGTTACCAAAGTCAGATTTTTCAACATTTTCTGTTCTTTTATAAAATTAAAAAGAATTTTTAAACAGAACAATTTTATTCTAAATAGAATAAAAAAACAAGTGAATTGTCTCACAATGAGTAATTAAAATTGACAGCACCAATTTTTACTTTGGATTCTTATACGATAAGACAGTTTTCACCATCTTCGGATCTCCAAAATGTTACTAGAATTAATAGAAACACCTTACCAGAAAATTATCCAGATAGTTTCTTTTTACTAGTTTATTCTTCATTCCCGAGTGGTTTTTTAGTTTGCGAGGATGAAAAAAAGGAAATTGTAGCTTATACGATGAATAGGATTGAAACTGGTCTTTCTAATTTTTCAAGACTAAAACGAGTAAAAAAAGGACATGTCATAAGCATTGCTGTTATGGCCCATGCAAGACGAAATAATATAGGTAAAAAGCTAATGGAATTAGCTCTCGATGAAATGAGAAAACAAGATGCATCAGAAGTTTTTCTTGAAGTCCGCTGTTCAAATGATCCAGCTATTACAATGTATGAGAGATTAAATTTTGAGAAAATTAAAATTTTAAAAAAATATTATTCTGATGGAGAATCAGCTTATTTAATGGCTCGACGGCTATAATTAAAATCATTTGTTTAATGTTATTAGTATTAGTTAAATTTTTGAGCTAATTAAATATCAATTATAATTTATTGACGAGATATTATGAGTTAAATACTATGCAAGCATTAAATATTTTAATCCAGCTCCTTGTAATAATGTCACCAACAATTATTCTTATAGCAATTGTTGGGTTCATTTATTTTAATGGGAAAAATAAAAATCAAAAACTAGTCAATAAAACCCTTGAAAGATTGAATGAATACTTTTCTCCAATAGCTACTGAATTTATTGAAGTTAATAAATCACCTGCTGGTTATACCTATGGATTAACTTTGAAAAAGCCTTCAAAGGAAGAAAATGATCCATTACGTTTTATTCAGCATTTGAGGATTCATTTTTCTTTAGAAGATAGGCAAAATTTTATTTCTTTCTTTAAATTAATCATAAAAAAGCCTAAAGATTATTTTATAATAGAGGGAGATCTACTTGGACGAAACGATCACTTAAAGGTTGAAATAGCCGACATTAAGGCCTTTGGTAGATGGGAATTAGAAAAAATACAAAACGAATGGGAAGACTTATCAGACTTTGAACCTCAATCTCAATTTTCACAAAAGTTTTTCCATAAAACCAATTATCCCAGAGCTTTAAAGCAACTTTATGATAATGAAACACATTTACAAAAATATATCTACAATTTAAAAGGTCTTTATAGAATTAGCATTAAAAGAAAGGAAGAATGGGGATTTAGAATAGCATTAGTCATGGATTCAAAAGATAAAACTCAGTTTTATCTCGCACGAGAAATTACATTAAAAATTTTACGTGGATTACATGAAATAAATGTTGCAATATCCAAGCAACCAAAACGATACTTAGGATTAGAAAAATAACTTTAAAACTCATAATTTATTTCGAGTTGCTCTTCTACTCTCTCGATAATAATGGAGATGGGGATATCAGTAATACTTATTCTTGCTCTTACTCCTCTTTTTCCTCTTCCGGTAGGAGAAACTTGCATATTGATCAGACCTAAATTTTTTAGACTAATAAGATTAGACCTAAACGAAGATTCTTTTTTGGGTTCTTCATGCCATTCAATTGCTGCATTTTTATAGAATCGATAAGCATCTTTGATATTAAGTGTTGTAAAGCTTTTATTACTTAATCTCCTAGCTACACCTAATAAAGTGAGTAATTCATGAATTTTAAGTTCAGTCAAAATTTCTGATCGTAATTCAGGAAATGTTTCCTTTTTCGCTTGTCGAATCAGATCAGCCTCTATTTCTTTTAAATTATTCTTTTCTGCCGCTTGAGCAGCACGCAAAAGTATTTCCAGTCCTAGGCGTATATTTTGATCATCAAACGTAATTTCGCTTATAAGTTGAATAATATCATCATCATAAGAACCTGGCTTGAGCGCTAACGAAGCCCGATAATTCAGTATTTCATGAATTTGTTCTATTTTATAAGGAAAAAGTACAATTGTTTCAGTTATTCGTTGGTTCAATTCTGGAGAAACTAATAATTGCCATTCTGTGGGTCGACTGATGAAAATAAGGGAAATCATGCTTTTTGATGTATTTGTTGGAAGTAAATCACTAAAACTAAATAGTCCATTTACTTCATCACTTGACAGTGAATTGACTTCGTCAAGAATTAATATTAGATGTAGTTCGTTTTCAGCCAAAAAAGGAATCAAATATTGTGAAATTTGTTCTTCTAGACTTATTCCTTTCTTAACACCATTAATACCTAAATCCTCGAAGACTGATCCTATAACTGAGACTAAAGATCTATGTTTCCAACAGTTTTGATAACTTGATACAATATTTACATGTTGCTTTGATTCTAAAGTGTTGGTATTTTTTTTATTTCCAAATTCTACTAATTCATGTACTGTCAATTTTACAAGGGAGGTCTTACCGGTACCAGGGCCACCGAGAATCAATAGTATTGTGTTCAAATTTTGATGTGACTGCAAATTTCTAGAGATAACTTTGCTATCAAAATAAAATTTATAATTCGAAGCGAGTGCTTTCATTTCGTCAGTCCTGTATAGTAATTTTGGCGGTAAAAACTCTGGATTTAGAGAATTATTTAGAATAATATCTGTCAAACTATCAGCCTTTGAAGAAAATTGATTAAATAAGGGCATTGTAAAAACATTAGACTTATGAATACTAAATTATGTTTATATGTACACTCTCGGGTAGAGCGTGAGAAATCAATAAAATTATTAGACTTTTAACCTTTAGGTGAGTTCAAAACTCGAATTATTTAACTTTTATATATAAATTTACTAACATTTTGTTTACGAGCAGTTCTGCTTAAAATACTCGAAGGCTTACGCTGAGGATCGTCAAAAGATTCGTAAAAACATATCAGAGTCAGGAATCATGGCTCTTTTTTGTCAATCCTAATGAGAAATAGCAATATCAGTAAATTTATCAAATGAATAAAGAATATCTAGATTGGAAAAACAGGAGAAGATTCTGAATAATATTTTAAAGAGTATAAACAAAGAAAATCGGAATTATAATCAAAACCAATATATTATTGCATATATAGTTTATTAGCAAATAAATTATAAAAAAAAAAAAGGAAAATAAAATAATATGATTTGGAAGATAGTTTTGAGAACATATTTTAGGAATAGGGAATCCAGAAGGATCTAATTCAAAGAAAGAACACTAATGTAATACAAAAGAGAAACATATTCACCCAAAATCTTTTGAATGTTCTAAATGAAAATATTTTTTTAAATTTAGCTGCCTCAAAGTTGATCAAAAAAACTAAAGATGCAAATCAATTAGGAAAAAATTCAATTTATTGATCATTTTTTATTGTGTTTGACAATTGAGATATTTCCAAACGAATGCTAAGTCAATATTACGCACATAAACATAAAAATAACATTTACCATGAAAAATTAATTTCTGGAATTGCTTTAATAACCGTTGAAACGGCTACTTTTAGCAAGTTTGATTGATCTAGTATCGAAGTTACCTCTATAGTTATATTAAATGCTCCCCCACCATAAATCAATATTATTT
>DAHXPE010000357.1 GCA_027364495.1 Candidatus Heimdallarchaeota archaeon
AAACTAACAATTATAGATGGAAATGCAACTATCGAATTACTAAATTTGCTCTTACATTTTCAGGATCCGACTCATCATCTAGGCCATCATAAGCTTTCTTGGCAGCTCGTCTAATATTCTTTGGTACACTATGATCTTGTACAATAGAAGAAAGAATTTCCTTAGCGTCATTTAATTGTTCACTCAAAATAAACACCCATGTTTGTTGTCGGGATTACAATAATTTTCTAGTATTTTATAATCTTAAACTTAATATTTTAAAAAAATATAAATTGGGTCTAAAATAATATTCAATTAAAATTTATTATATAAATTTTTAATTATTTGCGCATTAGGTTCTAAATTTACCTAATTTTTTATTATTTGCACATAAATTTACATAGTTTAAAATTTCGGCTTCATTTCAATTAATAAATTTCATTACAAAAAGTTTTTGATAGTTTCAAGTTAGTCTCTTTTATTTCCAATAACAAGTTAATGTTGCTGTCAATTTAGTAATTCGATAGTTGCATTTCCATCTATAATTGTTAGTTTTAATTTTTGACCATTTTTAATTATTTCGAGAGGGTCTTTATCTAATCGGTAGACCATTGGAACTCTACAGGCGGAAGCACCTGCTACCGTTCCAGAATCGGATTCTCTGTTTATAATTGCTAATGGTGCAACATTGTTTCTCTTAAGATTAATTAATACATATGGGGCAACGGTACTCCCTATGCCTCTTGGAAAAACAAATATTTTGTTTTTAATTGATTGTCCGAATAATTCATGTTCTTTTTCAACTATTTCTCCTGTTTCTTTATTAACAAATCCTAAAAATGTTATTGGTGATTTTGTTACTAGAGCTTCTCCTTCAATAGTAATATTCTGAAGGCTACGTAATCCTAATCCTTTCAATATCAATTTTACAACCTCAAATACTCAGAAATAATATCATTTAATTAAAAAATCTTTCAACACACTTTTTAATCGGTAATACATAGGTAGGTAATCCATTTAGAGAAGGGGCCGGTATGTAATGTAATGCTTTAGCGGAATCAGTCAGAACAGCTTTAAAGCGACTTTTGTTATAAGGAAAAACTTCAGGACAGGTATCGGTATAAATTTTAACTCCAGCCTCTTGAAGAACATCTGCATGACCCACAGCTTCAGCAATTCCTTTTTGGGCTCTATTAGTAAAAATCCAAAATTCTTTTCCAGATTTAAGCGTTTTACCTTTAACTTCACGTGCTACTTCAGCGATTTCTTCTAAAGAAGCATTAGGACATCCAATAACTGTGATATTCAAATCTTTCTCATCAGGTGGATAAAATTCTTCATAAACCTTTTGAATGTCTTTTTGCTCAACGGTTAAGGTGTCATCAAAAGTTAGCTCCTGTAATAATTCTTGTTCAGGAGTAACTCCTTCTATATGGTATAAATGTGTTCCAAAACTGGCTAATGCAGCTCCTAATGCTTTAATTTGATGAGGTCTGGGAAAATGTTTCATTCCCTTGAATGCTGGAATAGCACCGAATGGATATTTTTTAGAGGCAAAAGTTTTGCCAACAATGTGGCCTAATAATCCATAATCACTATTTTCTTGCAAATCAAAATCTACATTAACTTCCAATTGAGGACGACGCCATTTTGTTAAATGAAGACCGAAATATGGTGTTTTACCAATAATAGCCGCTGTTAGTGCAGTGAGCGCGTCTTCTTTGTTAGTTCTTGCTCCAAAAAATGTATTTGCAAAAGTAATTGCTGATGATTCAGCCCAAGCAATATGTTGATTTTTCAATGGAAGATGTCCGAAATCATAAGGTGTACAAGAACATGTTATGGAAACACCCATCGTTTCATAAGCTTGAATAATTTTAAATTGTTTTTCTGCGAATTCTGGTGTCACTCCCATATCAGACCACTTATTACGATCCATTCCGCATGGGTTCAGAGTTGAATGAACCGTAACATGGCATTTCTTTTCGACTAAGTATTCTAACTGATCTATTAACCCATCTCCACCAGTTAAATATGAAACACCAGATATATGCGTACTAGCGATCTCAATTAATTTTTCAGCTTCAAAAAAATCCCCTACATCAACAAGAAGTGAAAGGGCAATCTGTTTTCCTTCACCTTGTTCTCCAGCTAAGATTTTTTCTTCGTCAGAAGTTAAAAACATAATTACCACTGAATTTCTAATTATTAGTATTCTAATTTTTAGTTTCATTACTAACTTAAATTTCCTATTTTTATTAAAAATTATTTCAGTTTTAAGGTATTCGATTATGAAAGATTATTTTTCTCAAAACAACATTAACGGAGTGATTTTCGACTGTGATGGAGTATTGGTTGACTCTGAAAAATTAAGTTGTGGTGCACTTAATGTTGTTTTTGAAAAATACTTTCAAGTTGATATTGGTACTAATTATAGCCCTGTTATTGGCAAAGCTTTGAAAGATAGTTTTGCTTATTATTTAAAGACCTTTAATATCCAATTACCAAAAGATTTTGATTTAAATGAATTATACAAAGAAAAAGACCTAGCATATCAAAGACTTGCAAGAAACAAATTAAAACCATTTCCAGGAGTTACCCAATTACTTACATTTCTTAAGCAAATGCATATAACTGTTGCTGTTGCATCTTCTGGAACGCATGAAAAGATAAAATTCAACCTAAAACAAGGTAAACTTCAAAACTACTTTACTATTATAACAAGTGCTGATGAAGTAAAAAACGGCAAACCCAATCCAGATTTATTCCTTTTATCAGCTCAAAAAATGAATATTGATCCAAAAAATTGTTTAGTTATAGAAGATTCTGTCTTAGGAATAAAAGCTGCCAAATTAGCTAATATGTTAGCAATAGGAGTTACTAACACTTTTGATGAAAAATCATTAGCAGATGCTGGGGCCGATAGAATAGTTATAAGAGTAGATGAATTATTTCAATTGCTAAAAATCTAAAAAACCAGCAAATTTTCTATCTTCTGAAATAGTATCGGGTGTAATCTTAATAAGATCACTTGACTTATCTCTTGGCGCGAGATACCAGTTCCAATCAGCATCATTTATGTGCTGCCAATGCCTCACCCATTCCCTAACCAAATCAGGCGAATTACATTCACCACTTAAATGACCAAGGATAACACCTTTGATGCGTGAGCTTGAGTTTTGTTGTTTTACTAACTCCAGCACTTCACTGGTATAATCATTTGAGAGATGATAATCTTTTATTCTTTCTTTTAAATACACTGGTCTGCTGGACTTTTTAAGAAGAGTCTTATTATAATTTGATTCAAGAAGAATAACATCGCTTCTCGATAATTGCCAGATTTCTCGTTCATTTAATAAACCAGTATCAGTCAAAATACTAACAGTAACACCAGATGAATTTTCAATAGGAAAATGAATACGGTAACCCACAGTTCCTGGGCTATCATGTTGGGTATGAATTGTTATGATTTTGAAATTTCCAATTTGAATAATCTTATCTTGAGAAATACAAGATGTATTTTTTGCTAACTCTGACCAGGACTTGTCTTTTTTTGAAATATCATACATACTTGTTATACAGGAGGCAGTTGCATAATGGGGAACATCAAGATACTTCTTAAGAATAGGAAGTCCAGAAATATGATCTGAATGAGCATGAGTAATAAAAATACCTCTTATTTTACTAAGAGGGACATTGTTATTTTTTTAATGCATCAATTATTCTTTTTCTCGAAATACCAGCATCTATTATGATAGCGTCTGTTTGAGATTCAACTAAAAAACAATTCCCATTTGAACCAGAGGCAATAGCTTGAACCTTAACAGACAAAGAAATCGATATTCCTATAATTAAGATACGAATTTTAAGTATTTTCCGACAAAAATACTAATTTAATTATTTTCAATAATCCTTTAAATTCTTAGCCTTTAAACTTATTAATTTCAGCTGTATTACCAATGTATGACATAATTAGAATAAATGTAAAAAAGAGTATAAATTAAAAAAAATGCTCAAATGCTAACTAAGAGAAATTTTATCGTTTTTTCCTAGCAAAAACAACTGAATTTTCAATTTTGGATTCATAAACCTGTAAACATACTTCAGCCGGAGGACTCAAAACTTCCCCAGTTGACAAATTAAAAGAACTCATATGTAATGTACAAGTTATTTGCCCTTCTTGGACTGGAGCACCATCAAGTTCAAATTTTTCATGAGTACAAATCCCGGCTAACACATGATAAACACCGGATTGGAAAACAACGACTAATGACCCAAACTCTTTTGTTTCAACTAAAACAGCTTCATTTTCGGGAAATTTACTACTCTCACCGAGACGAATCCATGCATCATTCATATTTGTAAAACTCATTGATTTTTATGAAATTGCTCATCTACAGCTTTGCTGATGATTGCACGAACCTGATCCTGAAGATTAGATGAACGAATTCTGGAAATAGCAGGTTCGAAATATCCAGAAGCAATCATATATTCAGCATTATCACGGTCAATTCCTCGAGTTTGAAAATAAAAAATTTGTTCTTGATCAATTTGAGAAACAGAAGCACCATGAGTAGCTACAACATCATTGTTGACTACTTCCATAGCAGGGAAAGAATGGAATTTAGCTTTTTTAGATAAAAGCAATCCATGAAGACTTAAATCAGTATTAACTTTTGCTCCTTTTTTACCAATGTCTACTTTTCCTTTAAAAATTGTTCTTGAATCATTGTCATTTACTCCACGAGCATAAGCTCTGGAATTACATCTGGGTGTTAGATGATATATGGCAGAATAAAAGTCATAGTCTTGTTTATTGTGAGCACTTAAACAAGCAACCTCAACTAAATCACCACCTTCTTCGGTGAAATAAAATTCAGCTCGTTGCCGAACATATGAACCATCAACCTGAACTTGTGCAAAATTAACACTTGAATCCTTACCAATTTTAGTAATAAACCCACGATTAGTTTTTCGTTCGGCCAGACCTAGTTCATTAATCAAAATATTAACATGACTATTCGTGCTTGTGAGAATATAAGTTACGGAATGATCAAAAATATTATTGTGAGAATCATACGTAAGGTTAATGGTTGCATTAACATTGTCCTTGATATCAATAATATGCAAACCAGATTTAATGGAAGAGCCAGAAGTTTCAAAAGTTACATTTATTGTTTCATTGAAGGATGCATTACTATCAATTTTTAAATATGTTCCCCAATCAAGAGTGGTTAAGGCCGCAGCTAATAATTTATCATTTATTTTTAGTTCCATTAAAGAATTAAGCAGATCAATAAAAAATTCACTTGAGGAAATTAAAGAAAAAAGGTTTTGAAATGTGATTTGTGAATTTGTTGCATATTTGTCAGAAATGGTTATTTCCTCTAATTCAGGAGAAGATTTAAATTCTATTTTAGTATCTGCGGTAGGTTTAAGATTAGTTTTTGGATTAGCAATAGGAGGTGGTGGATAAGAAAATTGAAATTCGTTTAATATTTTTGTTTGGAGAAAATTTAATAAATTAGGATCAGATTCGAGAGGCAAAATTTGAAAAGCATTCCAAACTTTTGCTCTAAATTCATGTAACCATTCTGGTTCTTTAGTAACCAATTCAATATCATGTTTAGAAGATAAAGAAAGTACAGTACTCGAAGAAGATATCATAGTTTTATCACACTTATAATTAAAAAATTAAAAAAATTAAGATTAAAATAATATATTTATCCAATTGATCCTTCCATTTCAAGTTCCATTAAACGATGAAGCTCAACAGCATAGTCTAAAGGGAGTTCTTTTGCAAAAGGTTCTAAAAAACCCATAACTAACATATGGGATGCTTTACCTTCAGGGATACCGCGTGATTGTAGGTAAAAGATTTCATCATCACCAATTTTGCCAACACGAGCTTCATGGCTAAGTAAAGCATCTTCTTCTTCAATCTGAATAACTGGATAGGTATCAGTTCGAGATTTCTCGTCAAGAAGGAGTGCGTCACAAGAAACGTTAACTTTACAGCCAGTAGCTCCTTTTGCAACGCGGACCAAACCACGATAGGTAGTTCGACCACCGAATTTGGAAATGGATTTGTTAATAATACGAGAGTTAGAATTCTTACCAAAATGGATAACTTTAGCACCAGCATCCTGATGTTGCTGACTGCCAGCATATGCAATAGATAAGATATCAGCAGAAGAATTGTCACCCATTAAATAAACAGAAGGATATTTCATAGTCAAATGAGAACCAAGATTACCATCAACCCATTCAACACGAGCATTTTCGTAAGCATGAGCACGTTTAGTAACAAGGTTGAAAACATCTTTGCTCCAGTTTTGGACAGTAGTATACCTAATTTTAGAATTTTTAGTAGCTACAACCTCTACAACAGCAGCATGTAAGGATTTAGTACTATATACCGGAGCAGTACATCCTTCAATGTAGTGAACGCTAGAACCCGGTTCAGCAACAATAAGAGTTCGCTCAAATTGACCAATATTTTTTGCATTAATTCGGAAATAAGCTTGAAGAGGGAAATCAACATGAATTCCTTCAGGAATATAAACAAAAGAGCCACCAGACCAGATAGCAGAGTTTAAGGCAGCAAATTTATTGTCCTGAGGAGGAACAATTTTACCAAACCATTTTTTGAAAACTTCAGGGTATTCTTTAACACCAGTGTCGGTATCAAGAAAGACAACACCTTGGTCGGCAAGTTCTTTACGCAAATTATGATAAACAGACTCAGATTCGTACTGAGCACCGACACCACCGAAATATTTCTTTTCAGCTTCAGGAATACCTAATTTATCAAAGGTGTTTTTAATAGTTTCAGGAACTTCTTCCCAATTAGTAACCGATTTTTCAGAAGGTTTACCGTAGTAAGTGATCTCATCAAAATTGATCTCATGGAGATTACCACCCCAAGTAGGGAGGGGCTTTTCTAGGAATATTTGAAAAGATTTGAGTCTAAAATTTAAAAGCCATTCGGGTTCCTCTTTCATAGCACTGATTTCACGAATAAGATTTTCGGTTAATCCTTTAGGAGCTTTATAGAGAAAAGCTTCAGGATCAGAAAAGCCATATTTAGCATAATCAGTATCTGCTAGAGGGTCTGCAATAGGTTTTGCCATATTATTAATTGCCTCAAGTAATTTTAAGTTAAATCTATTTTAATTAACAATTGTTAACAAAACATTAAAAAACTTTAGGTAAGGAGATTTTTCGAAACCTAATTCCTTATTTCTAAAATATTATTTTTTTACTATAATTAATTAATATTATTA
>DAHXPE010000362.1 GCA_027364495.1 Candidatus Heimdallarchaeota archaeon
AAAGATTTTATAATTAGAAGATAATTTGAGCTTAATTAAGAATTTGTATTCGAAAAATAGCCTAATGTTTCTATTTGATCCTAAATGGTTTGAAAAGTGTATTTTATAATCTAAATTTTTTATTCTTGGAGGAGTCTTTCTTTTTTAAGAATATTTTTAAAACTGATTTTAGGATTTATTTTTTAGATTAAATCAAAAACAGAAAGAAAATTAATCTTTTTTTTATGTCTAGGCATAGAAAATATAATATTTTCAGGTGTAATATCCTTTTGTTTGAAGAAAAATTTAAAACTGAATTATTGGCTTTTTTATCTCAGGAAGATGTTGATTTATTAGAAAAAGATGTAGTTTCTATCATAAATAAGTTTCCTTTAGATGTTCCAAAAAAGAAAAATTATTTGAACATCCTTATAAATATCTTTTTAAGATACAGGACCCAAAGTTCTGATATAAATGATATTGTTAAGATGCCTTTACTGGAAATTGGTTCTAATCCCAAAGAAATTACTTTGAGGCAAAATAAAACTAAAATTAATTTTTTGGAATTTAAAAATATTATTCAATACTTTTCTCAATCTGATCTAACTAATTTAGAAAAATACTTTCATGCTATAAATATTCATGTTGCAGATAACATAGGAACGATTGAATTTTCAAAAAATAGTTTAGAGCAACGAGTTTCCAAATCAATAAATGATATTAAAGAAAAAGTTTTTGATATCGATGGGATTTTTTACCATTATATACGAGTATCATTAGAACCTGATAAAAACGATTTATCATTTCCAGAAAAAAAAGATAATGATGAAGTTTTAGATCTAATTGACAATATGATTCGTTTTTATGCTTGGAGCAGATCTAGCCTTGCTTGGAATGCCTATGTATCAAATGACCGTGAAATAGATTCAATATCAGATCATTATCAAGCCCTTCAATGGTTCTTGGACGGCTATCTTAAACGATCTACTCCTTTTAATGCTTATTCACCAAAAAGATATAGTCAATATATTGAGGCTCTTAAATCCCGTGATTTCAAACAATATAACAAAAGGATCAATGATGTATTTACTTTTACCCAATCATTAATTTTACAAATAAAAAATATATATTCCCTTCTAAACAATAGTCCTTTTGCAGTTCAAAAAGAAAATAGAAGTAATTTATTTGAGATCTTTAAGAAAGTAATTGGTCTTCAATTTTCACAAGAAGATAGGAGCTCTTATTCAGTAGAAGGTATATCAGATCATTTCAAAACATTAAAAACTATTTTTATTGATTTAGGACTTTCTACTGAGGAATTTTATGATCTAAATTCTTCAAATATAATAAATTCGTTATTGATTCTTATAGTCAAGCAAATTCAAAATAAAGAATTACCAGTAGAATTTCCTTTTTCTCTGATTTGGGAATCAAAAAATAGTGAATTGGTTGAAAAATTCATTAAGGATTACTCATTGACATTAGATGGAACAGACCATCAAATGTTTGAATTTCTGGTAGAATATATACATGGTGGAGTTACTAAAGAAAACTTTAGCTCTTATTTTATGAAAATGAAAAATATAATGAAAATTCAGAAACAATTGTTAGAACGAGGCGATACCTCAGATTATGATGTTGTGAAATTTGAGGATTCCGATTATTTGTCATCTAAGACTGAATCATATGACTTTATGGATTTCAAAAAATTAAATGATATTGAAAACAACATCAGACAGTCCTTAAATAATTTGAAACGATTATGGGTTCATGATATCTGTGGGGATCCAATCTTCATGAATGATCCAGCATTTAAGAAGAATTTTCCGCTAACATTAGGAAAAGAAAAAATCGAGTACGTATCAGAATTGGAGGATTATTTAAATAAATGGAATACCTATAAAGAAAATTCTATGGCTATTAAAAAGATTCAAGAGAACATTAAGATAGTATCGACTATTAAATTAAAATTAGAGGGAGAACAATTAGTTTCTGGTGATTATCCAGGTGCAATCAGCTTAATTAAAGCTCAAAAATTAATAGCACGTGAAAATAATCGATTACTTTTGAAATTAAAAGATCTAATTTTAGCTGTCACTAAATTCAAATATAATGAACATTTTTCAAATATTATTGATGCTAAGATTTTAAATTCTTCAGATGATGCGTTATTAAGTCAAAGCATTAATATTATTGATAAAATTGGATCATTATCGGAAGAAATATCTTCAATTGATATTATTGGTTTTTCATCAGAATTAAAAATATTTTCTGATTATATTAAAAAACTGCTTGGTGGAGAATCAAGAATTTCGCAATTAAAGAAATTTTCTGAAACTCTGGAAATACGTTTTAATAAATTAAAATCTGATACAGTAGTTATTAATACTGGCCTCCACTTAACAAACTTGAATGACTCAATTACAAATATTATCTCAATATTAAAAGAAACAAATGAAATTTTGCAGAAATTTTATGCCAATTCATTTAATAAAGATATATTTGATCAAATGAATATTATCGCTACAACACATAATCTTGAAGCAATTTTATTATCAATCAAACAGATAAATGAACAATTAGAAAGTGTGGTATCTAATTTATCAGCGACATTTTCAGAGGTTTCAACATATTTTGATGTATTTGCGGATATATCTTTCCAAATGATGCAAAAATATGGCCGGTTAGTTTCTAAAAATGATTTTTTTTCACGATTAGATAATTCAAGAATAAATTTTTATGAAGATCAAGGTTCGGTGGTTATATCAGATGAAATCAACGAAAATGCATCAATCTTAGAAAAACAGTTATTTATGGAAAAAACATTTGCACTTTACACCCATTTGTCAAGAGCTTGTGGTCAAATCAATTTTGCTTTGTCCAAGTCGTTTAACAATTTAGTGTTATTTGAACCTAATAAAATTGAAAAAATTGACAGGAATTTAGATGTCGCTAAAAAAGTCAGTATTATGACAAAAAATGTTGATAATTACTATAAATTTTTAGATTCGATTCGTTTTCCATCAAGAAAATATATACAATCACTTAAATTGTCCTTGAAAAATGTAGTGGAAGTTATAGCTCCCGTTAAAGCTAGTAATAAACTGATTGTTGAGATATCAAATTCAAATAAATTAATTAATGCTTTGAGTAAGTCAAAAGGACCTATTAACTACGGATTATTGAGAAAATTAAATGATTCATTAAATAGAATCCTTAAATTCATTGATTCGTCCGTATTGGATTACTTCAAAGAAATAACAGATGAAGCAAAGAAAAAGGAAATAATAACCTCTATATCAGCAGATACTCTATCAACATCTTATAGTAAAAAATTAAACAACAAGATAAACAATGTTCGCAAATTGGTCTTAGTTAGAAGAGAAGAATTATTAACAAAGCCAATAGAAACATTATTATCACAACAACCCGATCTAATCTTAGAAAAAACATCTTCTGTTAAAAAATCCGAAAAAATACAAGTTGAAGCAGAAACAAATGCTGAAAAAGAAGCAGAAAAACTGGTTGAACAAGTAGCAGGAGCAGTATTAGAACAAAAAGTAGAAGAAATGGTTGAAGAGGCTGCTGAAGCAGTAATTGAAGAGGCATTCGAAGAAATAGCAGAAACAAAAGTCGTACAAGAATTAGCAGAAAAAAAAATAGAAGAAGTAACTGAGTCAGTCATCGAAGAAGCTGTTGAGGAAGCAGTTGAAGAAGTATCTGAATTATTAGCAGATGAAACAGTGACAGACTCAATCGAAGAAGTAGCTGAAAATATCGTGGAAGAAGCAATTGCTGAGGAAGTAGTTGAAAATATTAAGGAAGAAACAATTACTGAGGAAATAGCCGAAACAGTTGCTGAAGAGATAGCTGATACGATTGTCGAAGAGGTTGCTGAAGAGATAGCAGAATCAGAGGAAGTACAAGAAGAACCTGAATCAAATCAACTTGCTGAGAACGAAAGCGAAGTAATGGACTTAGAAGATTCATATGAACCAGAACAAGCTCAAAATGATGAAGATAATACTGAATCAGATGATTTAATTACTGAAATGGAAAAACTGCTAAATGTTGATAAGGACAAAAAAGAAAAGAAACCATAAACCAAATTTCACGCACGATAATTTCTTACAAATAAGGTTTGTAAGAGCTTCTTCAAACTTTTCACCTGTTTTAGCAGAAGCCTTTAGGTAATTACCTTTCAACTCTCTGTCAAATAATTTTTATAATTATATTCATTAATTTTTCTCTTACTTTCATCGTTTTTTAAAATTAAGACAATAATAAATTGTTGAATACTTAATTAAGACAAAAATTTACAGTATTTATAGTAACTGAAAGTATTTCAATTTTATTGATTTATATAAATCAAATTCCAATATCATTATAAATTTTGTGAATGTTTCTTAATTTTTTAATGATATTGAATCTCAATAATTTTACTAAAGCAAATTGACGCAAAGATTATAAAAGTTTCAAGAATTGAGTAACTTTTAAATTAGAAAATTCTAATTTTGGAAATAAAAAAGAATAAAAAGAATAAATTAGAAATAATGAAATAAACATAAGATAATATTAAATCTGAAATTGAATAGTCAGCCAAAATGAAGAAAAGAAAAGTATTTAACAAGTTAGGATAAAATCACTTTTCTAGATCTTTTTGAGAATTTCAAAATATTTAAAATAGTCGTTTATTTACCTAATATAAAGAATTTATCTAATAATTTAATGTAGTTGTGGTACCGCTATTTTGGACAATTTAGAAAATAATTTGAACGATTTAGTTTCAAAATTATCTAATAAAACTGATCCTTCTTCAGAAGATAAATTAAGTTATGTATTAATAAAATTTGGTGATATTGGACCTGAACCAGTACTGTATGAAAATACAAAACTAATTTTTGATGAAGAAATGGTAGATGTCCTAGGAACGCAACTCGGCATTTATTTGTCTCTTATGATTTCAAAAGGTAAGCAAGGTGATCATAAGGTTGGATTTCATGGTCCTTACCCTTGGGACAATACGCCTGATCATAATATTCTTGCCTTTTCCTTTTTAGGTCATGATAAGTATATTAAAGATCCCCGTGCGATTGAGCATGGCGTTATTACTATTTTAGCTATTTTTTATTTGTCCACTGATCAGGAATTAATTAAAGCAAAGATTTCTATTGAAAATGAGCTTCAAAAACTCTTTATTAAAGAACCTCTTATTGATGTTTCTGAAGAAAATCTACCTTTCGTTCTAACTCAAGCCAAGGCTAGAATCAATAAATGTATCGTTGAAGGTGATCGTATTATCCAGGAAAATGCAATGGATTCACTCCTAACAAACGAGCGTCTTCTGTATCTTGGCCTTTACCACGCTAGTAATCGAGAATTGATATCTGCTTTAATTGGTGATGAAGAAAAGTTCTTAGATATTATTTCAGAAACTAAAATGTTTCATTTTGATATTTTCTTTACCAAATTTAAGAAATTTCGTTTTGGCTTGATTAATCTTCAAAAATTTGATAAAATTATTATTGTAATTATAGTTAATGATGAATTAGATAATGAAGAACAAGTATTTATGGAAAAAGAATTTTTGCAACTTTACCAAGCAATTTATGTTGCCGCCCCACTCCTAGAAGAGTATTATGGCTAACCTAATATTTTCAAATGTCGATAATCAAATTCGCAAACGACTCAAAAAGAAGATGAAAATTTTCTTTTTTCCAAAATAAGTGTTTTATCATTAACTTTTTATTAATAATTTTTTGAATTGAAACAGCAAATAGGTAATTTTTTTTATTAAGGTAAAACGAGACTATTTCATGGATGATTCGACAATTGAAAAACTAAAAAAGAGAGGTATTAGACTTACCCCTCAAAGATTAGCAATTTGTGATTTGATATTTGATAATGAAAATCATCCATCTGCCGAGGACATTTACCAATCTATTAAGGAAAGGTTTCCTACAATAAGCCTTGCTACTGTATACAAAACCTTCACACTTTTAAAAAATGAAAACTTAGTTAGTGAAATACCGGTTGGTACTTTTTCGCGTTTTGATACTAAAAAAAATGTTCATATTAATATAATATGTCCTATTTGTAATACTATTTCAGACTTGGAATCGTCTTCTGTTAGGGATTTTTAT
>DAHXPE010000368.1 GCA_027364495.1 Candidatus Heimdallarchaeota archaeon
ACAGTTTAATTAAATAAGTTTTCTCGGCTTTAAAAGAAAGGTTACAACACGAAGAAGATCTTCCAGTACTTGCAACTTGTGCTGGTTTAATTTTATTAGCCAAAGAAATTATTTCTTTTCCAAATAATGAATCATTAAAACCTTTATTGGGAATATTACCCATAAAAGTTTTGAGAAATCATTACGGAAGACAACAAAATAGTTTTGAGACGAATTTAGAAGTTAAGGGTTTTGATTCAATGTTTCCAGGGGTATTTATAAGAGCTCCAATGATTGAATTATTATCAGCTAGCACGAATGTCAATGTACTTGCAAATTTTCAAAATTCGCCAGTATTAGTTAAATATAAAAATATTTTAGCCTCAACATTTCATCCAGAACTAGTTAAAGATAAAAGAATTCATGAATTGTTCCTTTCTTTATAAAAGTGAGAAAACTTATTTAATTAAACTGTTTTATAGATATTTTAGGATCTTTTTTCATTAAAAGTTAAAAAAAATTGAGAAAGAATTTTTCAAATTCTTTTTTTATCAAAAATTTATTTTTTTAAGAAATAACGAGAAATACCAAGATTAATCCTATAGAACTAAACCATGGAAATTTGCTCGTAAAAAATTGGAACGATTACCAATAAAAAAATTTCTGTGGAACTTAAGAAGAAAGATCAGTATGTTTCAATTTATTCAATAGAAGATGGTGTTGTTATGAGTTAAATGAAGATAAAAAAAGGAGAAGAAAAAAAATTAAAAATGGAAAATAAAAGAAATTAGAAATTTTTATTTTCTAAGCTTTTTAACAAGAGGAATGCTTACAAATGCTATAATTAAGACAATTAGCTCAAAACCAGGAATTGAATTAGATGAACTTTGAGTAGATTCAGATCCTAAGATAGTCCAAGTTGAGAAATGGGTAGTATTTGTATAAACCATGTAGTATCCAGAACCAATGTCAACAACCCACGAATTTTGGTTCATCCATTGGTTTGTAGCAGTGTCAAAGTATGCAAATTGTAATTTAAAAGGATCAACATTTGCGGGAACTTCAGTTGATGATACTTTATATGCCAATGTAGCTTGAATAGTTATACCTGTTTCATTTAAATCTAAGGTTATATATTTTCCGATACCTTTTTGATTTTGAATTAAATTTTGGTACTGATTAGTATTTGACTCATTCATTTTAAGTTCAGCAGTCTTACCAAGTGAAACATTTAATTCAAAGCCGTATTGAGTTCTAAAACGGTAAGCATAACCATTTTCAATTTTCATAGCCGTTCCATTAGCATTAATATAGTTCAAACTATCTTTTTTGGGATCCATCGGTTTAATTTTATCGACAAAAATTGTCCATGTAGAGAAGTGGTTGGTATAAGCATAAATCATTTTTTCAGTTGTATTGGTCCAGCTATTTGCTTCTTGCCATTGATTTCTAGTTGTATTATAAAAATAAAATCTAAATTGTCCCTGATTGGCATCACATGGCATAAGAGATGGATCATATGAAAATCCAAAGGTAGCATTTAAATCAACCAATGAATTGTTAGTTTCTAATGTCCAAAAATTGCCATATCTGTAGTGATTTTCGAAAGTATAAGTGAATGGAACCATGTCAGTTTCATTAATTGAAAATTCAACATCTTGGCCAAAAGAAACATTCATCTGGAATTTAGATTGAAGCTTGATTTGATATTGTTGATTTGCTTTTACTTTTATTGGGGTTCCATTACCTTGTGCATTTATTGTAGGTATTTGACTAGTATCTGATGTAGCTAAAATTATCCATGTTGAAAAATGGTTTGTTTGTGTTGAAATCGCGTTTTTATATTCATTTAACCACGAATAGACGTATTCCCAGGAATTAGTATAGGTATTAAAATAAGCCCAATGTAGCATTTCTGGATCAACATTAGCAGGAAGTTCTGATTGAGAGAATGGCATGGAAAAGGAAGCTTGTAATTGGGTTGCTTTATTTAATTCAAAGCGATAAAAATTTTTGAATTGGTAGGTATTAGCTGGTAAAGGGCCAACTGGATTAGCATCAGAAAGATTAAGACATAATTCAGCTTGTTCATGTAATGAAAGATTAATTTGCAATTGATCTCGCAATCGTAACCTTAATAGATCACCTGCTTGGATATGCATCTTTGTTCCATTTCCTGGGATATCAATAGCCTCTCCAAATGTAGATACTTCTGAAGATGACTCGACATCCGTAGTAACAAGTTCCAGAGGAACTGATGTGGTAGTAAGTGTATTATCTAATGCTGAACTAGGTGAAGTAGCTAAAAACATAAGAGAGATTAGAAAAACACTCAAAATAGTTTTGAAAAATGGATTTTTAAATTTATAATATTTGGGTACCATGTATTATCACCTGAATATTTCATCTTAGAAGATGATATTCAATTATAATAAGAACCGAGACAAACAAGATGAAGAATTAAAGTTTGAATCTGATTCAGAAGAAATTTCGACAAAATTACCTTTCTTTACTCCTTTTTTACTTCTTATATTTGGAATAGTAATTTTTTTTAAGGCTACATTATATTCTAATAAGTTTAATAGGCTGAATGTTTTCCAAGTCAAAGATAATCTAATCAGAAGAAATATAATTGAAATTTTACAGATTTCAGGATATGAACATTTTAATGGTCTTCAAAAAAAGTTAAAAATAGGAGTATCAATTTTATTATGGCATTTAGAGGTTCTTGAAGATTTTGAAATCATTGAAACCATTAAATTCGTTAAAGTGACAAAATATTTAGTATTAAGAGAAAAAACCTTTGTTAATTTATTGAAAGACAAAATATCCAACTTCTCTAATTTCGTACAATGATATTTAATAAGATCAGTACTTGAATACAAAATTGTAGAAAGAGTTT
Source organism: Candidatus Heimdallarchaeota archaeon (assembly GCA_027364495.1). The sequence goes on from DAHXPE010000368.1 coordinate 2,882, forward strand.
CAATACTCAAGGAATTTTTATTTAAAAAAAGTTTTATTATAGAAATTGCAATCTTAGATCGAATATTACAAAAAAGAAAAACCTCATTTGTGTCAGGAGGATTATCTGATAAAAATACCACTCTGTATTGACCGAATTTTATGGTTTCAATGAT